>CALLCD010000165.1 GCA_938049795.1 uncultured Hyphomonadaceae bacterium
ATACGCATCTATCGTGTCCCTGCAACAATCAGCCGCTCGGCAATGTCCAGCGCTTCGCCTTCGGTAATGCAGGACTCCGCATCAGGATCGATGTCAATATTGCATTCAAACTCAATCAAATAATCGGCCCCATAACGCGAGAGCGACAATTGCGCGCCCGCCACGCTTGCGGTGAACACCGGCTCATCCGGACGGCTCGCCGCTTGCCCATCGGTTCCGGCCACCAGATTGGTGCCATTGATCACGACATCATAAACCTCGCCAGGATAAGACGCGAAATAGCCGTCGCTCATCTGCCGGAAAACAACCCCGCGCGTCGCGCTGGCGGGCGTGACAATCCCCGTCGGCAACAAGACCGGCACCGGCGCAAGCTCCGCGCTCGACGCTGTGGTCACCAGCCCGTCTTCCTCGTCGCTGCCATCCTGCTCGGCCATGTCCGCGCGCGCGGTCTCCCAATCTATATCTGCGGTCCGCATCTCGTCCGCTTTCGGCCCAACACTTGGCAGCTCGACGGGAGCAGATTGCGGCGCCGGCGCAGCAGACGTCGCTGGCGTGTCCGGCTCTGTGGTGGCGAGGTCGCAAGCGGCGAGAAGGGCGAGCGCGCTCAGGGCAGGAAGGCTCAGCAACAGTTTCATTTTGTCGTCTCTCCGGCATGGGCGGTGTAATCGGGGTCGGCATATTTAACGAACGGCATGGCTTGCAAGTCCTGTTGTTTGGTCATGATGTCCGCGCGGTTTGGCCGGTGGCCGTCCTCGGTAGACCAGCTTAGGATCACTTCGCCAGCATAGCTTGTCCGCTTGAGCGTCATGCCCGAAAATGTCTCATGGCCATCGGCCCAACCCGCGAAGATTTCGCGCGCGCCTTCGGGATCTTCCTTGAACATATCGAGACAGGTCACAACCTCCTCGACATCTTTAAACCGGACAATAAAATCAACGCTATTATTGATCGCCATCGGGGTTGTGTCCTGAGCCGTGTCCCGCGCTTCTGTCTCCGCCGAGGCCGGCAGATAGACCGCAGGCATCGACGTGCTCGCCGCCGTGTGGCTGGGTGCGGTCGAATAGGCCAGCGCGCCAAGGCCAGCAACAAAGAGGCCAGACACCAGCATCAAAGCTGTGCGGGCCGGTCGCTGTACGGGATCAGCTGCGTCAACATCTTCCATTCTGCTTTCATCCTCGGTCATCAATCAGCCCTCTCTTTCGCCCTTAGTGTGGTAGTTTTTCAAGATTGAGCAAGCCCGCGCCACATGTCCGCACGCACATGCCCTCTGAATCCGGGATCGGCGTTGCGCCGGGATATTGCTCGCAAGGCGCACTGCACTGGCCGGTCTCGCGCGGGGTCACGGCACCCATAAGCGCCGCTTCCAATTGTGCGCCCGTAAAATCGGGATTCTGCGCCGCAATCAGCGCCAATGCTGCGGACACATGCGGGGCGGCCATACTCGTACCTTGCTCATAGGCATAGTCACAGCTCGCCAACGTGTCGCCCGTCACCGGATCATGGCAATCCTTTGATGGCTTGGTCGAAAGAATGCCATCAGGACGGCCATCAAGATTGTCGTCGCGCATAAGGTCTCCACCCGGCGCCAGCAAATCAACTTCCGGACCAAAATTCGAATAGGGCGTAATGTGCCCGCGCGCATCGCTCGCTGCCACCGAGATCACATTCTTACAGCCGCCGGGCGCATAAAACTCGGTCGGCAATCGTGCATTCCCCGCCGCCGACACAACCACCGCCCCGCGCTCAACCACGCTGTCAATCGCATCCTGCAAAGAGGCCGGGCAAATCTCGAACAGACCAATAGACAGATTGATAATGTCCGCCGGGTTTTCATTCCAGACCTCATTGCCCTGCGCATTAATGGCAGGGATCGTACCGCCCGCCCAGCGAATGCCCGCAATAATATCCGACAACCGCCCGCCACATTTTCCTAGCGCCCGCACTGGCACAATCTTCACATTCCACGCCCCGCCCGCAACGCCGGTGCCATTATTACTCGCCGCTGCGCCAATCGTCCCTGCCACATGCGTCCCGTGGAAACTGTCGCGCGCCATCGGAACATTCGGATTACACAAATCGCCCGGATCATTCGGGTCATTATCTCGCCCATCGCCATCATTGCCCATGCCGGGGTCGCTGACCATATCCCAGCCCGGCGCGATATTCGGCGAATTGGCAATATCGGGATGCGACAGCGCCAGTCCCGTATCCACCACCGCAACCGTCACATCAGTCGAGCCCGTAATGCCCGTCCGGCTCCAGAAATCGACAAAGCCCGCCCCGCCCGCAGACTGATCCGCTGCCGTGCCATTGTTCAGGAAATTCCATTGTAGATCCCACAAAGTGTCATCCGGACCAAAGGCAACCGGCACCGGCACACTGGGCGGACGGCGGGCAAACTGGTGGTCGAAAATATAATCCTTCTCGACATATTCGAACTTGCCGCTCGCGCGCAGCCGCTCAATCATACAATTGGTCGCCAGCACTTTATTGCTGGTCATCATATCCGTATCCACCGCGTCCGGACACGCCAGTTCGATGTCCTCGGCAATCAGAGGCTCGGCACCATCGCCCTCGACATACTGGGTGGGGTCCGCAAACAGATCAATCACCATCATGCCGCTATCGCTTGCATCGACAGAGCCCGATAGGCCCAGCTTGTCCATTTCGCTAAACATGGTCGATTGTGCATCAAGCTGCACTTCACGCACTTCCGGCGCCATCGCAATCCGGCGCTGTGCCTTCATAGCGCTGCGTGTGACGGAACGTGGCTGCGGCGCACTGACCGTGGGCAGCGGCGGCAGGGCCTGCACACCGTCCGGAGCCTCCGCAGGGTCCGAGCCATCGCCTTCCACAGAGGGCGGAGCGGGGGCAGGGGCGACAACCGATTCTGACAATTGCGGCTCCTGCGCTCGCGCAACCTCTTGCAGCGCATCCACTTTGACGGGCTTGGCCACAATCGAGCCAACCGCAAACCGTCGCCGCTCGGACGCAATCTGCACCAGCGCATCCTCGCTCAGCCGTCCGGAAATCGCCCGCTCGGCCGGTGTCGCGCTCTCCATCCGAGACTGGGGCGGGGGCACTTCTCCGGCCGCGCCGTCTTCGCCCGTAACCTGATCAATCACATCATCCACAAGCTCTCCAAATCGGTCCTTGCGCGTCTCCTGATTGTCACAGGCACCCACAAGGCCACCCATCAAGACCAATCCGGCCGCGGCAATCAGCGTCTTGCGAAACGAGGTGAATTTACGTGTCATCTGGCGTCGTCCCTTATCTGCTCATTTTGTCATTCTGGCCGTGCTAATCTGGCTGCGCAGGAGTAGACTTTAACCCTTTGGCAAGAAAATGGCGAGAGGCGGCAGAAAATTGACATATCAAAACATAGTGGTGCTCACCGGCGCAGGCATTTCAGCCGAAAGCGGGCTGGGCACGTTCCGCGACAAGGACGGCATCTGGACCAAATATCCCTTGGAAGATCTCGCCACGCCCGAAGGCTTTGCCCGCAATCCCGATTTCGTCCACGAATTCTACAATGCCCGCCGCGCCCAATCGGCCAAAGCCGAGCCCAATGCCGGCCATATCGCCCTGGCCGACCTCGAACGCGCCCAGTCCAAAACCGGCGGCTCCTTCCTGCTCGTCACCCAGAATGTCGATGGTCTCCACGAAAAAGCCGGCTCGAATCCGGCCAATATCGTTCATATGCATGGCGAATTGGGCAAATCCCGCTGCGGAGCGTGTGGCGATGTCATGGCGTGGACGGGCCCGCTTTCGACCAATCTCACCTGCCAGATTTGCGACACAAAAGGCCAGATGCGCCCGCACGTCGTCTGGTTTGGCGAAATCCCCCTCGAAATGGACCGGATCGAACAGGCCCTTGCCAAATGCGACCTGTTCGTTTCCATCGGCACATCCGGCGACGTCTACCCCGCCGCAGGCTTCGTCCAAATGGCGAGATCCCTCGGGGCATGGACCGTCGAGCTAAACCTCGAACCCTCCTCCGGCAGCGCCCTCTTCAACGAATCCCACCTCGGCCCCGCCAGCAAAGTGGTCCCCGATTGGGTTCGGCTAAACACATAACACGATTGGAAAGTTGATTTCGGGCCAGCAACCCCCCATAATCAGACACAGAAGCCAAACCAGACATGAGACCAAATCCATGCAATCGACGAAACGGAATAAATCGATCAAAGGTCATCTGCTGCGGAAGCCTGCAACGGATATGTCGAGCGCGGCGCGGCTTGTATTGGCGGAAAAACGGCTTGCCAGCAGCGGCGTTTACACCGCCAAGGGCGAGCTAAAACCGCGCTATAAATAAGCTCTCCCGTGAGCAGGCAGGCAACGTCCTTTGTACTCGGCTATCATGGATGCGATCTCCAACTTGCAAAAGATGTCGTGCTTGGCAAAACCCGCCTCAAGAAAAGCAACAATAAATATGATTGGCTGGGGGAGGGGATTTACTTCTGGGAAGCCGATCCAAACCGCGCAGTCGAGTGGGCCAAAGAGCAGGCCAGCCGAGGCAAGATCAAGACGCCTGCCGCTTTGGGCGCGGTCATTGATTTGGGGAACTGTCTCGATCTTCTCACCCGTGCGGATCTGGACCTTGTCGCCGAAGCCCATGCGAGGTTTGTTGAAGATGCAGAACTTGTCGGGCGTCCGCTTCCGAGAAATTATGATCCGGATGGTCAGGAAGGCAATGACCTCCTTCTTCGCAATCTCGATTGTGCGGTCCTGAACTATCTTCACGGTCTCATCGAAGACAGTGAGGAAAGCGAGTTTGGTATGCCGGCCTTCGATACGGTCAGAGCGGTCTTCAGCGAAGGGCAGGAATTATATTCTGGGTCCGGATTTCGACGCATGAGCCATACCCAAATTGCCGTGCGAACACCCGCCTGCATCAAAGGCTTCTTTCTCACATAACACACAAAAAAAACCCCCCGCAAAATGCAGAGGGCTTTGAATAAATTTGGAGGTGAACCGAAACCCCTAAAGCGCGTCGGTTAGTTCCGGTACGGCGTTGAACAGGTCAGCGACCAGTCCATAATCGGCCACTTGGAAGATCGGTGCTTCCTCATCCTTGTTAATCGCAACGATGATTTTGCTGTCCTTCATGCCTGCAAGGTGCTGGATCGCGCCGGATATACCGATCGCAATGTACAGCTCGGGCGCAACAATCTTGCCGGTTTGGCCAACCTGATAATCGTTCGGCGCATAGCCCGCATCGACCGCCGCGCGCGATGCGCCAACGGCCGCGCCAAGCTTGTCAGCCAGCGGTTCGATATATTTCTGGAAATCCTCTTCCGAGCCCAGCGCACGGCCACCGGAGACGATGGTTTTCGCCGCCGTCAGTTCCGGCCGGTCTGATTTGGTCACCTCTTCGGAGACAAATTCCGACTTGCCCTCACCAAGGTCTCCCGAGATCGTCTCGACTGCCGCCGAGCCGCCCGTGCCCGCTGCGTCAAACGCCGTGCCGCGCACAGTGACAATCTTTTTCGCGTCCGAAGACTTGACCGTCATGATCGCATTGCCCGCATAGATCGGCCGCATGAAAGTGTCCTGACCCTCAAGCCCGACAATTTCCGAGATCTGCATCATATCAAGCTTGGCCGCGATGCGCGGGCTGACATTTTTGCCCATCGTCGTGGCTGGTGCAAACAGCGCATCATAGCCATCCATCAGCGGCACGATCAGCGCTTCCATAGCTTCGGCAAGCTGCTTTTTCAGCGGACCGGCATCGGCGTGAAGCACTTTGCGCACCCCGTCAATCTTGGCCGCCTCAGCCGCCGCAGCGCCCGCATTTTCGCCAGCGACAAGCACGTCCACATCGCCGCCAAATTGTGCGGCCGCCGTGACGGTTTTGTGGGTGGCGTCATTCAACGCCTCATTAGAGTGATCTGCAATTACAAGAACAGCCATTAGATAGCTCCTGCGGTTTTGAGTTTTTCAACAAGCGTCGCGACATCTTCAACCTTCTCACCGGCTTCGCGCACGGGCGGCTCGGTCACTTTCACCACCGACAGGCGCGGGGCAATATCAACACCGAAATCAGCCGGTGTCTTCTCGTCAATCGGCTTTTTCTTCGCCTTCATAATGTTCGGCAAAGACGCATAACGCGGCTCGTTCAGGCGCAGATCGGTCGTCACAATCGCAGGGCCATCAAGCGCCACCGTTTGCAATCCGCCATCCACTTCGCGCGTGACATGCGTCTTGCCGTCCTCAGCTTTCACTTCGGAGGCAAACGTGCCTTGCGGCCAGCCAAGCAAAGCGGCGAGCATCTGGCCGGTCTGATTGGAATCATCATCAATCGCCTGCTTGCCAAGGATCACCAGATCCGGGCTTTCCTCGCCAACAATTTTCTCGAGGATTTTGGCCACGCCCAGCGGCTCGACCTCATCATCGGTCTGCACCAGAATGCCCCGGTCCGCGCCCATCGCGAGCGCCGTGCGCAGCGTCTCGGTGCATTGTTTCGGGCCAATCGACACCGCCACAATCTCGGTCGCCGTGCCCGCTTCTTTCATCCGCACAGCTTCTTCAACAGAAATCTCGTCGAACGGGTTCATCGACATTTTGACATTGGCAAGATCAACGCCGCTCTGGTCGGCTTTGACGCGCGCTTTGACGTTGTAGTCAATCACCCTTTTAACGGGGACGAGAACTTTCATCATTTGCTCCGAGGTTTATGCGCCGCTTGGGACGCCGTGAAAACATAAGGCACCAAAGGCTTTTAGAGCCCTTTTCCCGTTTTCACTACCCCTCCGGCACCACAAGTTCAAGCTTTACGTTGACGTTCGCGTCAATTTGGCGCGTCATCCATGCCCGATCTTCGCGATCTCCACCAGCAGTTTCGCCCATTCCCGCTCGGCCGCCGCCCCCCAATCCGGCCCCAGAACATTCCGGAACACATCGCGCATCACAAAGAAAATCCGATCAATCTCGCCATCTTCAAGGCCAAACCCGTCATGGGTCAACCGCGACGCTTCAATCAGAAAGCGCGGCGTCTCGCTGTCGCCCTCGGCCACGCCAAGCAGACACGCAAGACATGTCTCAAGCATCGACCCGCGCACCTGTCCGCCGGTATCCATCACAAACATCTCTTCATAGTGCGGATATTGCGCAAACAGTGCGGCAAAGACCCGCTCGGCCGGATCGCCAATCTTCGCGGCAACCTGTTCCAGCGTATCGGAAATAACCTCGCCATCAATGCCCATAAAATCCGCCTATTGCGGCGTCTCAATCGCCATCGCGCCCTGCGCCATGCCGCGCGCCGCTTTCGCCGCCGCAACCTCTGCCGCAATCTCGGCGCGCAAAGCCACCGCATCATAGACAATCCCGTCCTTGATCACCGTGTCCACTCCGCCGACCCGCTCGACATTGCCCGTCTCGCGGTTGAGCACCGGATGCCCTGTCGCGTAAAGCGTCTTGAAATTATGCAACGGATTTTCCGGCACAATCACGAGATCGGCGAGCTTGCCAACGCGAATGCTACCGAGCTCGTCTTCCACGCCCAAAATTTGCGCGTTCACACTGGTCGCCGCGCGGATCACTTCAAGTGGATGAAACCCCGCCTCGCGCAACAGTTCCAGCTCCTTGATATAGCCAAAGCCATAGGTCGAGTAGATATACCCCGCATCCTCGCCCACACCGACAAGTCCGCCGCGATTTTTGTACTCATTGACAAACCGCATCCACAGCCGGAAATTCTCCGCCCAGGCCAGCTCGATGTCTTGGGTCCAGTCAAACCAGTAAGAGCCATGCGCCACATTCGACGGCCGGAACCAGTCCCAAAGCCCGGGCAGGGTATATGTGTCATGCCAGTCCGCCCGCCTCGCCGCCATCCAATCGCGATTGGCAATATAGATGCTGAAGGTCGGCGTGATGTCGAAATCGCTTGCCAGCAAAGTCTCCATCACTTCGTCCCAACGCTCAGACCCCGGTCCCGCCGCCTGCGCCCAAAGCTCGCCGGCTTGGGAGAACCTGTCCTGTTCATCCTGATAGATATAGGTCGGCTTATAGTCTTGCGTAATCCGGTCGGTAAACAGCGCTTCGGGCAAGCCATACCAGTGCTGCATCCCGCCCAGCCCCAGCGCCGACGTATCCATCACATTGGCGTCCACCACGGTGATCTGCGCATGGTGCATCGTGGTTTTCAGCCCGCGCGCATTGGCTTCCTCCACCGCCGCGCCGACAATATCAGGCTGACCGCTGAGGAATTTGATCCCATGCACCCCAATGTCCGCCACACGGCCCACATAGTCGCGCGCCTGCTCGGGCGTATCGACTGGGCCGCCATAATCAAGCGCTCCGAAAAACGGATAGGAATAAATGCGCGGCGCCAGAATCTCGTTCCGCTCGGCCCGCTTGCCAACATCGACCAGCCAATCCGCCGTATGCCCGCTGCCCAGCTCGCGCACCGTTGTAATGCCGTGGGCGAGCCACAGCTTTGCAATATACTGCGCCGGCACAACCGGCCCGCGTCCCGCCTCGCCGCTATAGACCGAATGCAAATGCCCGTGGCCATTGATAAAGCCCGGCAGGATATATTTGCCGCTCGCGTCAATCACCGTCGCCCCCGCCGGATCATCTTCTGCAGGCGCGCTCGCCTCGGTCTGAATGCGGGTGATGCGATTGCCTTCCACCGTAATCACCATCGGCCCCTGCGCAGGCCCGCCAAGGCCATCAATCATAAAGCCCCCGCGAATGATCAGGCGCGGGAAGGGGCCTTCGCCCACACTGCGCGGCGCAAACTGTTCGGCTGACGGGCTCGCCCTCTGCGCCTCGGCCACACGACCACCTGTCAGCAGTAATATAGCGCCCAGCAGCGCCCAAAGTGTTGTCAGTCTTGCAGATAGCATGGCTCAGCCCTCGGTCTTGCTTTGCCTCACAGAACACCAAGACACGCGCCTGCGCAACGGGGTTCGCCTAAACGCGTTGCTCCGCCGACGCCCGCATCATAAACAGCGGCACAGAGCCTTGCTCGGTGGCGGCCCAGTCGAGCGGCTGATCATGCGGCTCGGCGGGCAGGGCATCGAGCATCTGCGCCTTATAGCCAATAGCGCAGGCAAATGCGCGGCCATGTTCGCGAAGATTGGCGAGCGCACGGTCGTAATGCCCCTTGCCATAGCCAAGCCGGTTGCCCAGCGCATCAAACGCCAGCGCCGGCACCAGCACGAGGCTCGGCAATAAGATCTCCGCATCCTTGCTTGGCTCTTTCAGTCCGAACGGCCCATCGACCAGCACATCCCCGGCCTCCCACGCCCGAAACGTCATCCCGCCATCCGCCTCAAGCCGGGGCAAAGCCGTCCGCGCACCGGCATAGCGCAGCCGCGTCATTAATGGCTCCGGCGACAGCTCGTCCCCAATCGGCAGATAATACGATACGACAGGTCCATACCGCTCAAACAGTTTCATCGGAAACACATCGGCAAGCTTTTCCGCCGCATCAGGATCGCGCGCGGCCGCTTCCTCACGCACCTCGCGCATCTCTTTGCGCAACCGATCTTTTTCGGCTTGGCTCATCGGGCAATCATCTTCTCAGGCTTTGGAGTAAACAGCGGACAATTTGCGGAACTCTACGCTGCGTCAATCTTGGCACGTTTGCGGCAAATGCCAACCCGCCAGCGCAGATTATCTTGAGGAGAAAAGTGACGACAACCACACAACTCGCCGGAAGGGCACGTTTAGTCCCATCGACCCAGCTAGCTAGGTGGGCGCCGTGTGTCCGGGACCACGATCCCGGCCAGGGACAGCTCCCCGATGGTAATGTAAGGTCGCTGGATTAAAATCCCTTTCCGAACGCCGCAGCTGCCGTCACCGCTATATGTAGGTGCTTTGCATGAAGAAAGGAAGAAGCGGGGTTCAAATGCGCAATATTTATGCTGGCGGAGGCGGGACGGAGTGGCGATAGACCAGCGTGTCCGGCTCGCCTTGTTTGCTCGCCTGCGCATCAAGCTTTGCCCCAAGCCGCCCGGCGAGGCGAACAGAGCTATGATTGTCCTGTGAAATATAGCTGACAAACCCCTGCCAGCCGAGCGTGCCGGTCGCAAAGTCTTTCGCCGCCTGCGCCGCCTCGGTTGCGTAGCCATGCCCCTCAAACCCATCCCATAACAGCCAACCAAGCTCGCGCTCCATATCGGGCGTGGCAGGATGGTTAAGCGAGACAATGCCGATAAATGCGCCATCCTCGCCGCGCTCGACCGCCCAGGCCCCATAACCCGTCAGCGCCCATCGGCCCGCACCGGCTGCAAACCAGTTCCAAGCCACCGCCCGCGACACCGGCCCATCCGCATATCGCGACCGATCAGACCCATAAAACCGCGCGAACGCTTCAAAATCGTCCAAGCGATAAGCCCGCAAAAGGAGCCGCTCGGTTTGCAGGCGCGGGGCGGATGTCAGCATCATGCCTACCGATTGCGGCAAAGGGCAGTCCCGTCAAGTAACGACACAAACGGCCCCCTCTGCCAAACTGTCACATTGCGTTGAACGGCCTATGCGCGCTGCTTATCTGTGATTAGACAAGTTCGGCTTTCCAAAGGAGCGTCAGACATGAAAACCGCAGTCCCGCCGCGCCAGATCAGCGACCATCCGATCGAAGGCCATTATCCGCCCGAGACGGCGAGCGATAAATTCGCCTTCCGCTTTGTCAAAGTCCTGCGCTTTGTTGCCGACAAATTCTTCGCCAAACGCTATGGCCACCGCGCCGTCGTGCTCGAAACCGTTGCCGCTGTGCCGGGCATGGTCGGCGGCCTGCTCCAGCATCTCACCGCGCTTCGGCACATTCGCGACGATCAGGGCTGGATCCGCACCTTGCTCGATGAAGCCGAAAACGAACGCATGCACCTGATGACTTTTATCGAAGTGGCCCAGCCCAACGGGTTTGAGCGCTTCGTTGTGATGATGACGCAGTTCTTTTTCTACAATGCCTATTTCTTCCTCTACCTGTTTGCTCCGCGCACGGCCCATCGCGTGGTCGGCTATTTCGAGGAAGAGGCGGTCTACAGCTACACCCAATACCTTCAGGAAGTGGACGAGGGCCGCCACGAAAACGTCCCCGCCCCGCAGCTTGCCATCGACTATTGGGGCCTGCCCGAAACCGCCACGTTGCGCGATGTCATCATCGCTGTCCGCGCAGACGAAGCCGAGCACCGGGACGTCAACCACGAATTCGCCAACACGCTCGACGCCCGCAAGCTTGCCAAACGCGGCTAAGGCGCGTCAGCCGCAAGATCAAACGCCATCAACAGCGTCCGCTGCCGCTCGGAAAAATTATCGTCGGAGATAATGTAAAGCCGCACGGTGCCATCTTCCAATTGCGTCGCCGCGATCCCCTCGAAATTGTCCACCGGAAACGGACGCTTTAGGCTGGCAAGTCTTTGCGGGTCGGGATTGCCGAGAAAATGTGCATGAATGTCGATCCGGTTCCCAAGCAGCGGCGAATAGTTCCGGAACAGCACAAACAAAGCCCCATCCATCCCGTCAAGCCCCGTCAGCCTGCCACCGGCGGGCCGCGTCAGCCGCTCGGAAAAATCCACCGTACCCTCGCCAATCCGCCCGACAATGGCGCGGTCTCCATCCGGCGCTTCCAGTCCGGCAACAAGCTCGTCAGCAGGGTAGAGCGCCAGAGCTTCCGGACCATTATTCTCCGGAATTTT
>CALLCD010000166.1 GCA_938049795.1 uncultured Hyphomonadaceae bacterium
CGCCGTTCGAACAGGACAGCGCATTTTTTCAACAACCGAAAGGAGGTGATCCAATGTCAAGTGAGAAACCAGATAGGGCTATGGGGTCCGTATTCCGAGGTCGTCACGTGGAGCAGCCTTCACTGTTGACCTAGAGATACAAGGCGCGTCGGAGTTATCGGAGCGCCAGGAACCAGAGCTTTATCAATTATAGCTCACGGAAGGCCGCCTCGATTTCGGGTGGCCTTTTTTGTGGTGGGTGTTTGGAAGTGTACCCGCTTACGCCCTACTCAGCCTCGGTCGCCGCATCGGCCGCACCTTCAGCCACGGGGCCGGTTGCGGCCATCGCGTCGATCTCGTCAAACATATACGGCGCACTGTCAGCGGACGCTGTGCTAAACGCAATTTGCGTGGACATGCCGACAGGTGTCGCAGGCTCGTTTTCGCGGTCTTCAATGGCCGCATAGGCCGCTTCGATCAATTGTTTGACATGATTGTTCCGGCTACGGGAGGACTTGCCGCCCAGCATGATCGCGATGATGCGCTCGTCCCCGCGCCGTGCCGACGCCATGAGATTGAACCCGGACGCGCGCGTGTAGCCGGTCTTGATACCGTCCACGCCGTCAACAGCGCCAAGCAGCCGGTTGTGATTGCGATACGTCACCCCATCCCAGCGGAACAGCCGGTTTTCGAAATAGTGGTAATAGTCGCCATGCGTTTCGAGCATGGCCTGCGCGAGACGGGCCATATCGCGCGCGGTGGTGATTTGCCGCTCGTCAGGCAGACCGGACGCATTGTAAAATCGGGTGTTCTCCAGCCCCAAAAAGCGTGCTTTGACCGTCATCAACGCGGCGAAGCGTTCCTCGTTTCCCGCAATCCGTTCGGCGACCACAACGGCAATATCATTGGCAGATTTCGTCACCAGCGCATAGATCGCGTCTTCTACCGAGATAAACCCGCCCGCATCAATTCCGAGATCTGAAGCGGGTTGTTCGTCGGCGGCTTCGGAGACATAGAGCTCATCATCAAGCGCGATATTGCCCGCCTTCATTTCGTCAAACAGCATGTAAAGCGTCATCACTTTGGTCAGCGAGGCCGGATAGCGTTCCTCGTCGGCAAACCGCGCATGCAGCACGTCTTGGGTTCCGGTCTCAATCACGAAAGAGGCGTATTTCTCTTGCGCAACCGCCTGCCCCGAAGCCATGCCAACACTGGCCAGAAGCGTAAAAGCAGCTGCCAGAACGGAGACGTGCCGAGACCAAATGCGCATAGAACCATCCTCTACAGTGTCTGGACGGGGAAGCGACCGTCTGATGGGCCCAACATGCCCCATCGCGGTTGATGATCGGTTAACGCAGATAGGCTTTCCGTTAATCATGCCAAAATGCTGCGCCGCAACATTTTCTTGCATTTGCGAACAAGCACTCTATATTCCTCTAGGTAAAGCTTGAAAGGAACAGAATATGCCCAAGGCAAAAACGAGCGCCAAAGCGCAACCCTTCGAACAGTTCACCGCAAACCCTGCGGACGCAATTAACAAGTCCATGCAGCAAGCGATGGCGTTCTCCGGCCAATTTGGCGAGCTTGGCCGCGATGGTCTTGAAGCGGTCGGCCAGAGCGTGAAAGCCACCGCCGCTGGCGTTGAAGCGATTAATGCCCGCACATTCGCCTTCATGCAGACGGCAATGGAGCGGAACATGGAAGCCATGACCGCGCTAAGCGGCGTCAAATCGGTTGAGGATTTCACCACGGCACAATCCGAGTTTGCAACGACAAGCCTGCAAACCATGATGACCGAGTTCAACGAATTATCAGCCCTGTTTTCAGAAACGGTCCGCAATGCCGCAGCCCCGCTCAATGCGCAAGTTGGCAGCTTTGCCGAGAAGATCCAGTCCGCTGGCTAACCCCCTTTGCGGCGCTTGTCGGACCTGACGTAGCGTCCACTTCATCGACCAAGGCCGGTTCACTTTTATGTGGACCGGCTTTGTATTTTTCGGGGTGACCAGTCTGGGCTCACAATGCTAAGCTGGGCCATGACTGATTTTATTGATTTCAGAACACTCGAACGCCCCAAATCGCCGAACACATATTTGCTGGCATCAGCTGACATGTGCGATGGGGCCACAGCCGACCAGCCCTCCCCCGTCTATGCCGCCACACCGGACCGCGTCTATGAGGCGTGCGAGAACGTGATCAAGGCGCGCAAGGACTGGGATCTCGTCGCTTTCGACCCGGTGGCCCATAAGCTGCGTTTTGTCTCGACCAGCGGGCTGATGCGGTTCAAGGATGATGTCGATATCATGATCTCGCCAGACGGGGAGACGGGCGCGAAACTCGCTGTCTATTCCCGCTCGCGAGTTGGATATTCCGATCTTGGAGCCAATGCGAAACGGGTCGGTGCCTTGCTCGACGCGCTTGGGCAAGAGGGTCTGCTTGCCTAAATCAATATGTCAAAACAGCAGGAAATCCAGATTCCGACTTACATTCCTCAGAGATAATCCTATGTCCAACACTATAATGATCCAGACTCGTATGAAAATCTCACACTTGCCGACAATGACCGGCACCAATGCACCCGGCGGCGGCGGGGATGATGACGAGACGGGTCTTGTCACCCAGACCAAGGTGAAAACCAAGAAACCATCGCTTTATCGCGTGGTCATTTTGAACGATGATTACACCCCGATGGAGTTCGTCGTGTTCATCCTTGAACGCATCTTCAACAAAGGCAGCGAGGAAGCCTACAAAATCATGCTACATGTACATAATCACGGCGTGGGTGTTTGCGGCATCTTTACTTACGAAGTTGCCGAGACCAAAGTTGCACAAGTGCTCGACCTCGCACGCCGCAACGAGCACCCGCTGCAATGCGATATGGAAAGGGAAGATTAGTTTTGCCATCACTGACCCCCAGCCTCGAAACCGCTATTGAATCCGCGCTCAGTCTCGCCGCGGAGCTTAGTCAGGAATATGCCACGCTCGAACATTTGCTTCTGGCCCTAATTGATGATCCGGATGCCGCCGAAATCATGGAAGCCTGCAAGGTCGATTTACAAAAATTACGTAATGATCTGACCAAGTACATCAATGAAGATCTGTCAGCGCTCGTCAACAAGGACGCCAGTGGTCGGGTCCAACCCACGGCCGGTTTCCAGCGCGTTGTCCAGCGCGCCATCCATCATGTCGATGTGTCCGGCCGCGATGAAGTGACCGGCGCAAACATTCTGATCTCGATTTTCTCCGAGCGCGAAAGCCATGCCGCCTACTTCCTGCAAGAGCAGGACATGACACGCTATGATGCGGTCAGCTTTATCTCCCACGGCACGGCCAAAACGCCCGGCATGTCAAAAGACCAGACCCCGCGCGGCGTATCGCAGGACGGTCCCGAACCTCCCGGCGCGTCGGGTCCGGATGCGCTAACAGCCTATTGCGTAAACCTGAATGAAAAGGCGATGGCAGGTAAGGTCGATCCGCTGATCGGGCGTGATCTGGAAATCAATCGCTGCATGGAGGTTCTGTGTCGCCGGCAGAAGAACAATCCGATCCTTGTTGGTGATCCTGGTGTTGGCAAAACGGCCATTGCCGAAGGACTGGCCAAAAAGATCGTTGACGGTGAGGCACCTGAAATTCTCCATGATGCGGTGATCTGGTCACTCGATATGGGATCATTGCTGGCGGGCACACGCTATCGCGGTGATTTCGAAGAGCGCCTGAAATCAGTGATGAAAGAGCTTGAGGAACAGGACAAAGGTATTCTGTTCATTGACGAAATCCACACGGTGATCGGCGCAGGCGCAACCTCGGGCGGGGCGATGGACGCCTCGAACCTGCTCAAACCGGCCCTACAAAATGGCGGTCTGCGCTGCATGGGCTCGACCACGTTCAAAGAGTATAAGCAGCATTTCGAGAAAGACCGCGCCCTCGCCCGCCGGTTCCGCAAGATCGACGTGGTCGAACCATCGGTCCCGGACGCGATCAAGATTTTG
>CALLCD010000167.1 GCA_938049795.1 uncultured Hyphomonadaceae bacterium
CCCGGCGCATTGCAATTGATCGGGATTTCATTGCCGGGCAAACGATCCGTGTCGAGATTGTACCGCACATTGTCTTCAGGGTGGCCAATGCCGAGGGCGTGGCTGATCTCGTGCAGGACGAGCGATGGGAAATGGACGCAGCTGTCGACGGCTTGCGCGGTGTCGATATAGTAGCACAGAGCGGCATTGAAGCGGACATCAGCGCTCTCGATGCGGCCAATAGGTCCGGCGGACATGTGGCCATTGGTCAGCACCATCGAGGCTTGCGGGCGTTCATAGAACAGGGTGTAGCCGGTGGTGCCGGGATTTCGGAAGATCGGGAAATCAACAGGCGTTGCGCCGAAGAAATCGATCTCGGCGCCCTGCCCGCTGCTGGCCAGAGCAGCAAGTGGGAAGTTTGGGGTGACGCGGCCGGTGATGTCGGTGAAGTTGAGGCTGGGATGGCCCGAGCCCCAATGGTCGAGCGCCTCGCGTAAGGATTGCTCGACCTGGGCGCAGGTGGAGCCGTCAATAAAACGCATCTGGCAGATGGTCTCATCGATGGCGTATTCAAGCCCACCGCCGAGGCCTCGTTCGTCGGTTTCGAGCAGGCTGCCGCGTGAGAGGCCCCAGCGCGGGGCATGGTCGAGATGTTCGCTGGCCGAGGGTGCGGGGTCTCTGGGGCCTTCAACGACGAAAGCGTGGGCGGCGAGTGTGCCGAGCATGAGGGCGACAAAGGCAAGCAAGCTGGAACGTATCATGGGCACAATCCTAGCAGACTGGCCGAGCGTCGGTAAGGACGCATGGCAGGCGATTCTATTGGCGTTCGAGACAGGTAATCGTGAAATTATGGTCATTTTTAGCATCGGCGGCGTGGGATTTTTGCCAGATTTGGGTCCAGTCGGCGGGATTGATTTCGGGGAAGAGTGCGTCGCCGTCGGGGCTGGCGTCTACGCGCGTGAGGTAGAGCCGGTCGAGCTGGTCCATGGCGTGGGCGTAGACGGTGCCGCCGCCGCCGATGAAGACTTCGTCTGTGCCCTGCTGGTGGGCAATGCTGATGGCGACATTGAGCGCAGGGGCAAGGCTCGAATAGACGCGTGCGCCCGGGGCGGCATAGGCGCCATCTCGGCTGAGCACGATGTTTTCGCGGCCGGGCAATGGGCGGCGCGGGAAGGATTCCCATGTTTTGCGGCCAATGATCAGCGGCTTGCCGGAGGTGATGGTTTTGAAGGATTTGAGGTCATCTGACAGGCGCCATGGCAGATCGCCGTCGCGCCCGATGACGCGGTTTTTGCCCATGGCAACGATGGCAGAGATTTTTACGGTTTGGGTCAAAGCGGCTTCCTTCTAAAGTGCCGAAGTGTTGATCAGGCCAACTGAGCGATCATGTCACTTTGCTGGTATGGGATACAAGATGCTACGGTTCGCATCAAATAGGCAAGTGAGGCCCGAAATGGATTTCATTATCGAGAATCAGTCAAGTTTTCGGCTTGGTGTTTTTGCGGGTGTGCTGGCGGCGATGATGGCGCTGGAGGCGGCTCTGCCAAGGCGGGCGCGGACGTCGGCGCGGGTGCGGCGCTGGTCTACGAATATGGCGCTGGTTGTGGTCAATACGCTGGCAGCAAGGCTGCTTGGGCCGCTGGTGGCGGGAACCGTGGCGGTGTTTGCGGCGCAGCGCGAGATTGGTCTGTTTAATATGGTGGACCTGCCGGTCTTGCTCGCGGTTTTAGGCGGTATGGTGCTGCTTGATATGGCGATTTACTGGCAGCATGTGGCCTTTCACAGATTGCCGGTTTTCTGGCGGTTTCATAAGGTCCACCATGCTGACCGCGATATTGATGCGACGACGGGAGTGCGGTTTCATCCGGCGGAGATTGTGTTTTCGATGCTGTATAAGGCGGTGTGTGTGCTGGTGCTGGGACCGTCGCTCTTGGCGGTGATCCTGTTTGAAGTGGTGCTCAATGCGAGCGCGATGTTCAACCATGCCAATCTGAAGCTGCCACTGCGGCTTGATCGGCTGATCCGGCCTGTTTTTGTGACCCCGGACATGCACCGTGTTCATCATTCAGACATCGAGCGTGAGACAAACTCCAATTACGGGTTTTGCCTGTCGATCTGGGACCGTGTTTTTGGTTCATACATTGCCCAGCCTGAACGCGGTCATGACGGGATGACCATCGGGCTTGCGGAGTATCAGACCGAGAAGCCGGGCCAATTATTGTGGAGCCTTGCGCTGCCACTGGCCGGACCACAACGCGACATGCCCGCCGGAAAGGAACACGCCGAATGACACGCTCTAAGCTTCTTGCCCTTGCGCTCCCGCTTGCCATCAGCGCGTCTTTCGGCAGCGGGGCGCCCGCTTTTGCGGACAATGAAAGTCTTGACGCGATCCATGACAAGATCGAGCGTAAATATCCGGATGTGTCCCATATCCGGCGCGAGGCGCTTGAGGGTCTGCCGGAGGATACGCTCTATTTTGATGTGCGCGAGCCGGACGAGTTTGCGGTCAGCCATATTGCGGGCGCGATGCAAGTCTCTCCGGACATTTCGGCAGCCGAGTTCATGGCGCAGTTTGGCGAGGAGATCGAGGGCAAGACGGCGGTGTTCTATTGCTCGGTGGGGCGGCGGTCGTCACGTCTGGTCGACCGGCTTGATGGTGTTCTAGAGGAAGAAGGCACGACGGCCTATAATCTCGAGGGCAGTATTTTCCGCTGGCACAATGATGACGCGGCATTGGTCAATGAGGCGGGCGAGACGGAGAAAGTGCACCCCTATAGCTGGTTCTGGTCGCGGCATCTGGATCGGCGCTCGGAGGTCAGCTACGAGCCCTGATGATGGGACGCAGCACTTACAGCTAGTGCGTCCAAGGCTGTTTGCGGTCGGTGGCAAAATTTTCCGAATAGGATTTGACGAGGCGTGAGCGTTCGCGCTCGGTTTCCACCGTGAAGGTGAGCCCTTCGCGCTTGGCGAAAGCGACCGCGTGAGCGCGTGTGTCAAAGTGCATGCGGATCTGGCCGCTCATATCATCGACCGAGGTCCAGCCCATGAGCGGGTCCGATGAGCGGGCGGCGCTGGAAGCCATTTGCAAGACCCAGCGGCCTGCTTTGGCGCGGCCGGCCTGCATTGCGGATTTGCGGACTTGAAAGATTCTAGCGTCTGCCATTTGGACCTCTGCATGTGTTCGCCTCCAGATACTCCGATCCGGTGCGCGAAACAAGCGGGCGGACGGCTTTTGTCTTGCCAAACTCCGCGCGCTCTGCATGCTCCGGCTGAAGAGGTTGGATGGAGCACCGCATATGACAGATCAGCCCCGACAGATTGCCGGTGACAGCCCGATTACCCAGCTTATCGAGATTATGGCGCGGTTGCGTGACCCGCAGACCGGCTGCCCGTGGGACATCAAACAGGATTTTGCGTCGATTGCGCCCTATACAATCGAGGAGGCATATGAAGTCCTCGACGCGATTGAGCGCGGGGATATGGCGGAGCTGTGCGAGGAGCTGGGCGATCTTTTGTTGCAAGTCGTCTTTCACAGCCAGATGGCGTCCGAGGCGGGACATTTCGGGATTGAGGATGTCGCGCGGTCGATCAATGACAAGATGATCCGGCGGCATCCGCACGTGTTTGGCGACGGTGATGCGCGCGACGCCAAGGGGCAAACGCTGGCTTGGGAGGCGCAGAAAGCGGAAGAACGCGCTGCCAAGGCTGAAGCTTCCGGGGAGGTGGCTACGGTGCCAAGCGCGCTGGACGGCGTTGCACGGGCGCTGCCTGCCCTCACCCGCGCGGAGAAAATACAAAAGCGCGCCGCCCGTATTGGCTTTGACTGGGACAAGGCGGAGACGATTTTCGACAAGCTGGACGAGGAGACGCTGGAAGTGCGCGAGGCGATTGGGTCGGGCGACAAGGATGCGGTCGAGGACGAGATTGGCGACTTGCTGTTCGTGGTGTCCAATCTCGCGCGCCACCTCAAGATTGATCCCGAGCAGGCTTTGCGGCGGGCAAACGGCAAATTCGAGCGGCGGTTTCGGGCGATGGAACGGGCAGCGTCCGACAGTGGCGAAACGTTTGCTGCGCTCGATATTGAGGCGCAAGAGGCTTATTGGCAGCAGGTCAAGCGGGCTGAGAAAGCCTGACGAGACGGCGCGGCTGATCGGGCTTGCAAGCGCTCAAACTGGCGCGTCGGTTTCGAGCGCGAGTTTGGGAAAGGCGGATTGGAAGCGGCCAAGCTGGGCGAGCGTGAAGTTGACCTGCATATTGATGTGCCCTGTTTTCGGGTCGGTGGCCTCTTCGATGACATCGGCATAATCGTGTAGCCAGCCGCGCGCTGCGCCATCTGCAGGGTCGAGCATCAGCGCGGCGCGGACGGCGCTGGTTTGGAGCGCGGCGGAGATGGCGTCGGTCAGCGTGTCCATGCCGGTTCCGTCGAGCGCGGAGACGAGCACGGCCGGATTGGGCTGATTGGCTTCGGCCTTGATGGCCATGTCGGCGCGTAGATCGGCATCAAACCTATCGCTTTTGTTCCACACTTCGATCATGGGCGGGAGGCGGCCCTCGCTATTGTCTTCAAGTGCGCCGAGGACAATTTCGACATCGCGCTTTTGTTGGTGGTCGTCGGGGCTGGAACGGTCGCGCACATGCAGGAGGAGATCGGCCTCCATAGCTTCTTCAAGCGTGGCCTGGAAGGATTCAACGAGATGGGTAGGCAGGTCCGAAATAAAGCCCACCGTATCGGCGAGCGCAACGGGGCCGACCCGTGGCAGGTCCACGCGTCTTATCGTCGGATCGAGCGTGGCAAAGGGCATGTCTTTGGCCATAACGTCTGCGCCGCTGATGCGGTTGAACAGGGTTGATTTGCCGGAATTTGTGTAGCCAACAAGGGCGATGACGGGCGTTCCGGATTTGCGGCGGCCATCGCGCTGGAGCCCGCGGGTGCGGCGGACATCTTCGAGGTCTTCGCGCAGACGCCGGACTTTGGTATCGAGCATGCGTTTGTCGGATTCCAGCTGGGTTTCGCCCGGGCCAGAGAGGAAGCCGCTGCCGCCGCGCTGGCGCTCGAGGTGGGTCCATGTGCGCACGAGGCGGGAGCGTTCATAAAGCTGGCGGGCGAGCTCAACCTGCAGCTTGCCTTCGCGGGTGCGGGCGCGCAGGCCGAAGATTTCGAGAATGAGGCCCGTCCGGTCGATCACTTTCATGTCGAGCTTGCGTTCGAGATTGCGCTGCTGGACGGGGGTCAGCGCGCCATCGACGATGAAGAGGTTGATATTGGCCTCGGCAATGGCGTCGGTGACGCGTTCTAATATGCCCTCGGAAAGAAGGTGCGAGGGGGAGATGCGGCGGACCTGCTCGGCCCGGACAAAGCCAAGCTCGCAGCCGAGCGCTTGGGCAAGGCCGCTGGTTTCGATCAGGCGGTTTTCCGAAGGCCGGTCCGCAGGCCGGAACCAAGGGATGACGACACCGGCGCGGCTCGTCTCTGGCACACGGTTGATGGTTGCGCTCAAGAGCGGCTATCCATCGCCATTGCTGTCTTCTTCGTCGAACAGGGAGACGGGCGCATTTGGTGCAATGGTCGAGATGGCGTGCTTGTAGACAAGCTGGGGCGGACGGCCCTCCCCGCGCAACAGGACGCAGAAATTGTCAAACCAGGTGACAACGCCCTGAAGCTTGACGCCATTAACGATGTAGACGGTGAGCGGGGTACGGGATTTGCGCACCGCATTGAGAAAGGAATCTTGCAAGTTCTGTTTTTTGTCGGAAGCCATTTTTTGTCCAATTTTCTTGTTTGTTAGCGGCTAGATTGTTTGCCTCGCCGAAGCAAGGGATTTTCGGGGTTTAAGCATGGTTCATGTCCCTAGGTAAACTGTCACGGGCGAAGAATCGGTTTGCCGGTTTGAGGGAGATGACGGGTTTATGCCCGCCAGAATGCGGGATTGAGGGTTGGCAACAGG
>CALLCD010000168.1 GCA_938049795.1 uncultured Hyphomonadaceae bacterium
TTATGGCGGCGGTGCGCTCTATCTCGCCTTCGGACTTTGCGCAGGGATCATCCATGCAAGCAAAACCGGGCAGGGGCAGGTCATCGACTGCGCCATGACGGACGGGGCGGCGTCGCTCGCAGCCATGTTCTACGGCATGCGTCATTCCGGGCTCTGGACCGATGAGCGCGAAGCCAATCTGCTTGATGGCGGCGCGCATTTCTATGGCACCTATGAATGCGCAGACGGACGCTGGGTCTCCATCGGCTCCATCGAACCGCAATTCTATGCCATTCTGCTCGAGAAAACCGGCCTCGACGATCCGGTCTTTACCCAGCAGATGAACAAGGCCGTATGGCCAGACCTCAAGGCCCAACTTGCCGCCAAAATCAAAACCAAGACCCGCGAAGAATGGTGCGCCATCATGGAAGGCACCGACATCTGCTTTGCGCCCGTCCTGTCCATGGCCGAAGCGCCTGACCACCCCCACAACAAGGCCCGCCAGACCTTTGTCGAGGTCGAAGGCGTCACCCAGCCCGCGCCTGCACCGCGCTTCTCTGAGACCCCGGGCGCGATCCAGCGTCCCCCTGCGGCCAATGGCGAACATCATGATGAGATCCTTGCCGATTGGGGTCTGACATAGCGATGACCGCACTTCCCGGCACCGCCGCTCGCCGACGTCTCTACCTCATGCGGCACGGCTTTGTGGACTATACCGCCAAAGAAGTCGTCGAAACCCGTGACCCGACCCGCGCCAGCCTCACCCCGCAGGGCCGCGAAGAAGCCCGCTTAGCTGGTCTGGCCTTACGCGACATCAAGCTCGACGTGGCCCTCTCTTCGGGCCTGCTTCGAACAAATCAGACCGCCGCGCTCGTCCTCGGTGAACGCCATGAGGACATGCCGCTCGAGACTGATGCGCGCTTCGAGGAATTGCACAGCGGCCAATACATCCATTTCGAAAGCGCCCAGCATTTGGCCGAGACGATGAGCGAACAATTTGATCGGGCCGGAGAGGCGGGGGCGACCTTCCTGCCCGGCGGCGAGCTGTTCGTTGATGCCGACAAACGCATCCGCGAAGGCCTGTCCGCACTGCTCGCCCGAAAGGACTGGTCCACCGCGCTTCTCGTTGCCCATGAAGGCGTCAACCGACTGATCCTCGCCTCGGTGCTCGGCGGCTCGCTACAAGCCAGCACAGCGTTCGAGCAGGACACAGGCTGCATCAACATCCTCGATTTCGACCTCGCCCCCGCGCCAGAAGGGGAAACCGCCCCCAGAATCACCCGCACCGTCATCAAAGCCATGAACCTCACCCCCGCCAATTACCTCAAAAACGGTATGAATCTGCGCAGTTTCGAGGCCATTTTTACGCGCCAATAATGTTCGGAAACGAAAAAAGCCAATAAACTCGACTTTTATGAACGAAGATGAACGAAGATGAATGCGCTCCGTTCAGGTTCGATATGGCATAAAAAACTCGTTGTCTGACGGGCCCGATGGAGTTCTCCTCTGATCCTGACAACGTCCTTCTTGCTTTACCTGAGCTGGCCGGTTGGCCAGCTTTTTTTTCGCCAAGGGCCCACGCAATTGTGATGGGCAAGCGCGGCCAAAAACTTGTCGGACAAAGGGCTGCATGGGAGAGGGGTGGGAAAGCCCCCAAAGGAGCCAGCCCATGCCAATTCGTCCCCAGTCTGTCCTTGCCGGTCTCGCCCTTTTTCTTACGTCTGCGCTTGCGGCGATGTCGCTCAGTGGCTGCGTCTATATCTCGACCACCCAAGTGCCCTCGACCTTCGACACCGCCCCCGCGCAGGTCCAAGCCGCCCAAACGACATCCGCTTTGCCTCTGGAGGCGACCAATGTGTTCGACCAGCAGGCCGAAGCCCAAGCCACACTCAACCGTGCCATTTTCGCAGCCGGTGGCCTCGACGCGCTCGAACAGATGCGCGACGCCGAACTCACGCTCACCGTCCGCGCCGCCCGCATCGGTCAGGACGTGACGCCCGAAACAGCCCCCATCCTCGGCGAGCCATCCCGCTCTGTCATCGCCCGCAAAAATGGCCGCATCGCCATCGAGCGCTACAATGGCGACACGCTCGGCTCGGTCTATGTACGTGAAACCCTCGGCGACTGGATCTGGTTTGCCGGACCAAACACAGTGGCCGATGTCGAGCCGATCCTCGCCGCAGGCATCATCGCGCAAGCGGACAGCTCGGCCCATCTCCTGCTCGAAATGTCGGACCGTTCAGAATATCTGCGCGCCGCCGGCATGCGCGTGATCGACGGGCAGACTTATAATATGGTGTCCTATGCCGACACGCTTGGCCGCCTGCGCACTTTGTCCTTCGACACCAAAACCGGCCATCTCGCCCGCGCCGAAAGCCTGAGCACCCATGCCCAATGGGGCGACATCGCCACCGTCCAGACCTTTAGCGATTATCGCACAACAGGTGGCGTAAAACTCGCCCACAACGTCACCACCCATCAGGCCAGCGCGCTGGCATCCGAGATCATCGTCGAAAGCGTCTCTCTGGAAGCTGCCGCGCCCGAGCGTTTCGAAAAACCGGCTGACGCCACCGTCAACGACCCGTTCACCGCACCCGGCTCCGCCCCCCGCGAGCTCACCGTCGAAACCCTGTCAGACGGCATCCACTTCATCGAAAACGCCGCCCAGGGCTACAATGTCATCTTCGTCGAACAGTCCGGCGGCATCCTCGTCCTCGAAACACCGCAATCGCCCCAATCCGCCCGCGACATCATCCGCACCATCGGTGAAGCCCTGCCAGACCAGCCGATCAAGACCGCCGTGCCAACCCACCATCATTTCGACCATTCCGGCGGCATTTACGGCTTCCTTGAAGCGGGCATCCCGATCCTGACCACGCCGGGCAATGCCGGTTTCGTCCGCACCATCGGCACGGCGAGCCGCAATATCGGCCAGAATACCGGACCCATCACCACCCCCGTGGTCAAAACATTTACCGGCGAGACCAGCCTCGGCGAGAACGGCAATCTCGTCCGCCTGATCAATGTTGGCCCCAATCCGCATGCAGAGGAAATTGTCGTCGCCTACATTCCCGCGATCAAAGCCGTCTTCGTCGCCGACATCTTCAGCGCGCGCGGCGAGGAGATCCCGCCGGCTAATGAAAACCAGCTTGCCTTCGCAGACCGGCTCGAAACGCTCGACATCGACATCGAAACCTTCATCCCCGTTCATGGCCGCAAAGCCACCGCCGTCGAGTTCTGGGCCTCCGTCGAAGCTGGCCGCGCCGCCCAAGCAGACGCCGATACCGAAGAGTAGCGGCTCAGACCGTACTAGGATAACAATAAGAAAAACGAGGAGCCCAAAATGACCACAGCCCTGAGAACAGATGACGCCCGCTTTGCCGGTCTAAGCGGCTACAATTTCGACCCGCACTATACGGACGTTAAAACGGACGACGGCACCCATCTCCGGCTCCATTATCTCGACGAAGGCCCACGCGACGGCGAGATCGTCCTGTGCATGCACGGACAGCCAAGCTGGTCCTATCTCTACCGCAAAATGATCCCGTTCCTGACCTCGGCCGGTTTCCGCGTCATCGCGCCAGACCTCATCGGCTTCGGACGCTCGGACAAGCCGTCACAAATCGAAGACTACACCTATGCAAGCCATGTCGACTGGGTGAGCCAATGGCTGACAGGTCTCGACCTTAAAGGCGTCACACTCGTTTGTCAGGACTGGGGTGGCCTGATCGGGCTTCGTCTCGCCGCCGCATTCCCCGACCGCTTCGCCCGTCTCGTCATTGCCAATACCGGACTGCCCGACTCCAGAGCCGTCTCGCCGGAAATGTCCGCCATGCTCGGTCAGGTCTATCCCTCCATTCCCGTCCCAAGCGCTAAAGATGTCACCGAACAGTTTGCCAGCGGTGCCCCCGGCGCATTTCTCTATTGGGTCAAATACGCCGCCGAAGCGCCCGACTTCTCCGTCCGTGATGTCTTCGGTCTCCTCTCCAGCATCAAGGACGAGGCCGTGCTCGATGGCTATGCCGCCCCGTTTCCCGACGACAGCTACATCGCCGGCGCGCGCGCTTTCCCATCGCTCGTCCCGCTCATGCCGCACCACCAGTCCGAGCGCGAAGACAATGACGCGGCTTGGAAAACCCTTGAAGCCTTCGAAAAGCCCGTGCTCACTGCGTTCAGCGATGGCGATCCGGTCAGCCGCGGCGGTGAAGTGCCATTCCAGAAGCGCATCCCGGGCGCAAAGGGCGTCGAACATGTCACCATCAAAAATGCCGGTCACTTCTTGCAGGAAGACCAGCCCGAAGCCCTGTCTCAGGCCATCATTGAGTTTATGAACAAAACGCGATAGGTTCACCATTCATATTCGGGCGCGGGGAGCGCCGATGGAAGGGTAGACCATGCAAGCAGATGTCGATGTACTGATCGTAGGGGCCGGCCTGTCAGGGATTGGCGCAGCCGTCCATTTGCAAACCGACTGTCCGGACAAGACCTATGCCATCCTCGAAGCCCGCGACGCCATCGGCGGCACATGGGATCTCTTCCGCTATCCGGGCATCCGCTCGGACAGCGACATGCACACGCTCGGCTATGTCTTCAAACCGTGGACCGAAGCCAAAGCCATCGCCGACGGTCCCAATATCCGCAAATATGTCCGCGAAACAGCCGCCGAGCATGGTGTAGACAAACACATCCGCTTCAATCACAAAGTCGTCGCCGCAAGCTGGTCGAGCGAAACCGCGCTCTGGACGGTCACAGTCGCGCAGGGCGATGAGACAAGCCTGATCCATTGCCGTTTCCTCTTCATGTGCTCGGGCTATTACAATTACGACGCAGGCTACACGCCAGACTTTGAAGGCATGAGCGACTTTCAGGGCGAGATCGTCCATCCGCAAAAATGGACCGCCGACATCGACCATAAGGACAAGAAGATCATCATCATCGGCAGCGGCGCAACCGCCGTCACGCTGGTCCCCGAACTTGCCAAAACGGCGAGCCACGTCACCATGCTCCAGCGCTCGCCGACCTATATCGTCTCGCGTCCGGCCCGTGACCTGCTTGCCAACATTGCCCGCAAAATCCTGCCGCACGGTTTGGCCTACCGCTTCGCCCGCTGGAAAAACATCACCCTCGGCCGGTATTTCTACAACCGCACCCAATCCCATCCCGAGAAGACCAAACAGACTTTGCTCAAACGCGTCCGCAAAGAGCTCGGCGACGGTTTCGACATCGAGACCGATTTCACCCCGAGCTATAATCCGTGGGAGCAGCGGCTCTGCCTCGTGCCCGACAGCGATCTGTTCAATGCGCTCAAATCCGGCGACGCATCGGTCAAAACCGCCCATATCGAAAAGTTCACGCCCGAAGGCATCAAGCTGACCACGGGCGAAACGCTGGACGCCGACATGATCGTCACCGCCACGGGGCTCAATCTGAAATTCCTCGGCGGCATGAGCCTGACCGTTGACGGCGAGCATCTGCAAACCGGCGATCTCCTGACCTATAAGGGGCTGATGTATCGTGACGTGCCGAACTTCGCCAATGTCTTCGGCTACACCAATGCCTCATGGACGCTCAAAGCGGATCTGACCTGTCATTATGTCTGCCGTCTGATCAACCTGTTGGATGACACCGGACGGGATTTCTGCGTCCCGCGCGTGTCCGATGATCAGATCGAGATCAAAGACATGGTCCCGCTCAGCTCTGGCTATTTCGCGCGCGCCGTAGACACGCTCCCCAAAGAAGCCACCACCGAGCCTTGGCAGCAAATGCACGATTACGCCGCCGACATCAAAGCGCTCAGACATGGAGACCTGAATGACGGCTTCATGACGTTTGGCCGGAAGCAGGAAACCTCCGGCACCGAGGACATTGCCGCCGAGTAGGTTTTTCGCGCGCCCCCGCTGGCCCAAGCCCGATTGCCTAACTATAAGCAATTGACCTGTCCATCTCCGGCAGGGCTTGAAAAAAAGGGTCATCGCGCCAATGGTAATCGACCGCGCCGCACATGTGCACGAACAATTCCTCAAAAAAGTTGCCAAAGCGGATTTCCCCGCACGCGCCTCTGCGCTTCAGGCAGGTAATGTCGGGCTGTCGAAGGCCGCGCTCGCCGAGATTTATGTCTCCCAGCTCACCAGCCGCCAACTCGACCGCGCCGCCCGCAGCCTGCAACAAAGCGGGGAGGGCTTCTACACAATTGGCAGCTCCGGCCATGAAGGCAATGCCGCTGTCGCCGCCGCGCTCCGGCCCACCGATATGGCCTTCCTGCATTATCGTGACGCCGCGTTTCAGATCCAGCGCGCGAGCCAAGTCCCCGGCGAAACCCCGCTCTGGGACATGATGCTCAGCTTCGCCGCCTCCGCTGACGACCCGATCTCCGGCGGCCGCCACAAAGTCCTCGGCTCCAAACGCCTCAACATCCCGCCCCAGACCAGCACCATCGCCTCCCACCTGCCCAAAGCCGTCGGCGCCGCCTTCAGCATCGGCCTCTCGCGCCATATCGAACCAGAGTTCCCAAGCCTGCCAAAAGACGCGCTCATCATGTGCAGCTTTGGCGATGCGTCGGCCAATCACTCAACCTCCCAGGGCGCGTTCAACACTGCCATCTGGACCGCCTATCAGGGCATCGACCTGCCGCTCATGTTCGTTTGCGAAGACAATGGCATCGGCATCTCCACCCGCACGCCGGAAAACTGGATCGCCTCGACCTTCTGCAATCGCGACGGGCTGAAATATCTCTGCTGCAACGGCCTCGACATTCTCGACACGTACAAAACCGTGTCCGAGGCCGCCGATTATATCCGCACACACCAAAAGCCCGTCTTCGTCCATATGCGCTGCGTCCGGCTCTACGGCCATGCCGGCTCGGATGTGCAAACCGCCTATATGAACAAGCTTGAAATGGGAGCAGGCGAAGCCAACGATCCGCTGCTCCACGGCGCGCGTCTGATGATCGAGGAAGGCGCCATGACCGCCGATGACATCACGCAGAACTACAACGCACTCGAAGCCCGCTTAACCCGCATCGCAGACGAGGTCATCACCCGCCCCAAACTCCTACACCCCGACGCGGTCATGGCATCTATCATTCCGCCCAAACGCGCCCTCGCGCCGACAAACCACCCGACAGCCGCCGCCCGCAAATCCCTCTTCGGCAGCGACCTCAAACAGATGGACAAGCCTCAGCCTATGGCCAAACTCCTCAACTGGGCGCTCGCCGACCTCATGCACGAACACAGCTCCATCATCATGGCGGGCGAAGACATCGGCCCCAAGGGCGGGGTCTACCACGTCACCGCAAAACTCTCCCAACGCTTCGGCCCGCGCCGCGTTATCAACACGCTGCTCGACGAGCAAAGCATATTGGGCCTCGCCATCGGCCTCGCGCAAACCGGCTTCCTGCCCATCCCCGAAATCCAGTTCCTCGCCTATCTTCACAATGCCGAAGACCAACTGCGCGGCGAAGCGGCCACGCTCAGCTTCTTCTCCAAGGGCCAATACACCAACCCCATGATCATCCGCATTGCCGGGCTGGCCTATCAGCGCGGCTTTGGCGGACACTTCCACAATGACAACTCACTCGCCGTCCTACGCGACATTCCTGGCGTCATCATCGCCTGTCCCAGCAATGGCCGCGACGCTGTCCAGATGATGCGCGAATGCGTCCGTCTTGCCCGCGAAGAACAACGCGTTATCGTCTTCCTCGAACCCATCGCACTCTACAATATGCGCGACCTTCATGCCCCCGACGACAAAGCATGGACCAGCCTCTACGAAGCCCCGGGCGAGGGCGACCCCATCAAACTCGGCGACATCGCCCAGTCCGGTCGCGGCACAGACCTCGCCATCCTGACCTATGGCAATGGCTATTATCTCTCCCGCCAAGCCGAGCAGGCGCTAAGCAAAACCCACAAGATCAAAACACGGATCATCGACCT
>CALLCD010000169.1 GCA_938049795.1 uncultured Hyphomonadaceae bacterium
CGGCGGCAGAGCCGCCGAAGACCCGGATCGTCTGAGCTGCGGGGTAGCTCCACTCACCGGGTCTTGAACCCAAATGCAAAACCAGAAAGAAAGGCGAACGGACTCTCAAAATAAACGGCCCGGATATGGGGGCCGGGTCAGGGGCACCAAAAAATACCATGCGAACGCGCTTATGTGCATTGACTGTCGTGTATTTGCGGTCGTTGTTTAGGTGGGGTTGGTTTGTCCTCTTTTATTTGAGCTGGGGTGTTCACGCTTGAGATCGATCTCCTGAGATCTCCTTGTCACGGCCAAGCGTTGCTTCCTTTAGAGATTGGCTCTTGTATTGGCATTTGCTGTGCCATAATGTTGGGATAGAGAATCGGAGAGAGGGACGACCGAAATGAACTGGCTCAAACGTGCGCTTATCGGGAGTGTGGTGCTTGGCCTTGTGGCCATCCTTGGCTTCAATATCTTCAAGCAGCAGATCGCAACTCATGTGTTCAACTCTTTTGTGGAAAAGAATGTGGGCGTGGATCGCTCTGCATCTCTGCCTGACGGATTGCATGCCTTTATGTGTGGGACCGGATCACCTCTGGCGGATGCGACACGGGCGGGCCCATGCATCGGGGTGGTTGCAGGCGAGCAGGCGTTCGTTTTCGATGTTGGCTCTGGAAGTGTACGGAATTTGGGTTTGATGGGCTTTCCCACGACACGTATGAATGCGGCTTTTATAACGCATCTGCACTCCGATCACCTTGACAGTCTGGGCGAGCTCTTATTGCAAGCATGGATTGCTGGCGCGCGGGACGAACCTCTGCCGGTCTATGGACCAACAGGTATCGCTGAGACCGTTTCGGGCTTTAACGCCGCCTACCGCATTGATGGCGGATTTCGCACAGCTCACCACGGCGCAGGCGTTGCCAATCCGGCGGGGCGTGGCGGCGTGGGGCAGGAGATTGCGATGCCTGCCGGGACCAATAGCAAAATGGTTGTCTATGAAAGCGGCGATATTGTCATCACTGCCATCTTGATGTCGCACGCGCCGGTCGAGCCTGCACTCGGTTACCGGATTGACTATAAGGGGCGGTCGATATCCATCAGTGGAGATACAATCTATCATGAAGGCTTTGCAAGCGCGTCCGAGGCTGTGGACATCATGTTCCATGAAGCGCTTGACCCGGAAATGGTCGCCAAGATCGGGTCTGTTCTGACCGAGCGCGGGGTATCAAGTGGCGCGAAAATCTTTGCGGATATTCCCGAATACCATGCCACGCCCGAAGATGCTGCCAGAGCGGCGCAAGCGGCGGGTGCGCAGCAACTTGTGTACTACCACACCATTCCGCCTATGCCGGCAAAGCTGCTCGAGACCGTCTTTCTCGGCGATGCGGCAGATGAATTTGATGGGCCAATTCGCATCAGTCGGGACGGCATGATTTTCAGTCTACCCGCTGGCACAAACAAGGTCGTAGTCGAACGAGCCTTCTAGGCGGTTTGTTTTGTCTAGGGCAGGTCGCGGACAATTCTAAAGCCGATATGACTGGCCGAAAAATCTGTCTCGTGCGGCTGGCGCGCAGCGGGTCTATAGCGTTGGCAGAAATTGTCAGCGCAGAGGAATGAGCCGCCCTTTATCGTATGTGTTCGGGCGCTCAGCGGTGTGTCCGTCCATTCCCAGACATTTCCGATCATATCGTAAAGGCCGGCCTTGTCCGCCCCGAAACAGCCCACGGGTGCGGTGCCTTCGAAGCCATCTTCTTTTGTGTTTTTGACGGGAAATAGACCTTGCCATGTGTTCGCTTGGGGCACTGCGCCGCGATACGCCCCCGAGCTCTGGTCATCAGGGTCGGGCAGGCCACGGCCTGCGGCATATTCCCATTCGGCCTCGCTGGGCAGACGTCCTCCGGCCCAACGGGCATAGGCGGCGGCATCTCGCTGGGAGACATGCACAACCGGGTGGTCTGGCCGAGTTTCAACGGAACTGCCCGGACCGTCCGGTGTTTTCCAGCTTGCGCCTTCGACCAACGCCCAGGAGGATGCGTCTGTATTCTCGGCTCCGCTCTGAAAGATGGCCGAGCCCGCAGTCTCGCGGCCCTCAAGGTGCCCGCGCTCGGCATCGGTCACATAGTCCTCTGCCTGAACGAAAGCTGCAAATTGCGCGTTCGTCACCTCATGGGTCTGGATCGAAAACGCCTCGACATGGAGACGAAATTCCGGCCCTTCCTCAGGATAGTGTGCGGCATGGCCCTTCAGGAAACTGCCGGACGGCATGTCCACAAATTGCCCCATGCTCTGCGCGTCTATCGCGCATGTTGGTATCGTTTTCTGATCGGGCGGCAGGGCACCATTGCAGGCGGCCAAACAGATAGCGGTGCCACTGATACACCGGGCCATATACCGCCTAAACATCATCGGCAGCCATATCCGCAACAAGGCTGTGAAGCATACGCGCGATCACGGCTTGAGCCTCGGCGACGGGTAAGTTCAGATCCTGTCTCAACCGTCGCCAGTTCGGAAAACTCAGCGCGGCCTCGAGGGCGAGGAAGAGTGCTTTATCGTCAAGGACCGTTTGCGGCAGAAAAGCTTGTAGGCTGGAGCGCTCCAGTTCCAAGTCCCGTTTAAACCGATCCATCAGAAATTCGGACTGGTATCGGCGTATTCCCAAACATAGCCGCATCGGGAAAGCCGCTTCATAGATTTCGGCGCGCCGGTCTGCATATTCGAGTAAGCGATCTCTCCAATGCTCTGCCTGTAATGGGGCCAGCACACGCGGCAATATCCCGCGCATCAGCCGGTCAGTCATTTCGTGATAGATGGAATCCATATCCTCGAAATGACGGAACACTGTGCGCAGGCCGACATTGGCCCGCTCCGCGACAATCGCCGCTTCGGGCGACATATTGCCTTCGCGCAAAAGGTCAAACAGGGCGGCGACGATTTTCTGGCGCGCAACATCGCTACGCTGGCGGCGACCATCCTTGGTCTCGCTGGCAAGTTCGGGCCAGATGCTTTCGGAGGTGGTTGTTATGACCATGATCGAGCGTCCGCTTATTTTTCCCGCAAGGCAAGTATAACGCCCAGCATCAGAATTGGTATCATCACAAGCGTCGCATAGGCCTCGGGAGGATGGTCCGCGCCGCCTTTTGGTCCCCACATATTGTAGGCATGTAAAACCCGCTCGAACGCTAACAGCATGAAGGCAAGTGGGACCAGCGTGTGATACCGGTGCGATATAATCAGCAGCATAATCCCCCACACGACTTGCGTCGCGCCCGCCCATGCAAAAAGCCCCACCGCGCGCCTGCCATGCTCGGAGGCAAGATCAAGCCCCAGCCCAGCAATGACATTCGCGCCGCCATCGGGCAGAAATGTGTGAATGCATCCGGGTATAATGGTCAGCAGGGCAAAGACGCCCAGGCCCCAAGGCGCTATGCGCGCGCCAGTATAGGCGTGATTGGTCGAGGCAGGCAAAAGCGCCATCAGTTCGGCCACCATACATATTCTTCGTCTGGTCCAGCGATCTGCGCGCCGGTAATATCAATCGGGATCGTATTTTCCATTGTGTACGGATAAAGCGGCGCGACCGCGTCTTCATGATGGGCGGCCAGGAGCGCCTGCAATTCGGCCAGTTTATCGGTTCGCAGATCGGCGAGGTTTATCTGTTCTGTTGGATCGGCGGCAAGGTCAAACAGCCAATATTTGTTCTGGCGGCCATCCACTTGCAGTTTCCAATCGCCAGCCCGCACAACTTGATAATATCCCGACTGCCAGAAAAGGGCATCATCGGGGTGCGATATGTTTCCCGTGCCCATTGCAGCGGGCAGCATGTTCTGACCATCTATGGCAACGCCCTCGGGAAGCTCCGCGTCTGCCGCCGCCGCAAGTGTCGGCATGACATCAATATGCGCGACCGGCTCATCGACGACCGTGCCCGCTGGAATCCGGGCTGGCCATTTGACAAACATCGGCACGCGAATGCCGCCCTCAAACAGTGTAATTTTCCATCCGCGATAGGGCGCATTGATCTCTGGCAGGCCAATATAGCCGGCCCCGCCATTGTCGCTCGTCAGGACAATGAGCGTGTTTTCGCTCAAGCCTTCCTGTTCCAGTTTATCGACGATGCGCCCGACACTCCGGTCAAGCGCGCGCAGCATGGCCGCATAGACACGCAAGCTATGGGGCTCAATCTCGCCGACAGCCTCATAGTCTTCCCGCGTTGCCTGCAAGGGCGTATGCACCCCCCAATGGGCCAGATACAAAAAGAAAGGCCGGTGCTTGTTGGCTTCGATCACGCGGAGGGATTCATCCGTCCACCAATCTGTCAGATACCCGCCGGGCTCGAACGGTTCGCCCATATTGAAAGAGGCCGCATATTGGCCGCGCGCCCATAGAAACTGGTCGATCGGATCGAAATCCAGCTTCGCATTGACCGTATCGGGATGATCTTCGGGCAGATATAGAAGACTGTGCATGAGCAAGCTTTCATCAAAGCCTTGCGCGGTCGGCCTCGTCTCCTCGCTGCGCCCCAAATGCCATTTGCCGATATGGACGGTGTGATAGTCCTGTTCCTTCAGGATTTCCGCGACCGTCACTTCGCTGCCGGGTAACCCCATGTCATCAAAATCGATGCTCGCCTCGGCTGCGTCGCGGTTAAAGTCCAATTCCGGTAACGCGCCCCGGTCCATGCCATTGCCAATGGTCGAGATGACACGGCCCATGCCCGGCGGTGTTGGGGTAAATTCGAAACCAGTGCGCGTGGGGTAGCGCCCCGTCATCAGCATGGCCCGCGATGGCGCACAGGTTCCAGTGCCCGCATAGGCTTGGGAGAACAGCGCGCCACCGGTGGCCAGTTTGTCGATGTTCGGCGTTGGCACGCGCCCGCCCGCAACCCCGCCACCAAAGGTGGAGAGATCATTGATGCCCAGATCATCGAGCAGGATAAAGACGATGTTGGGTGGGCGGTCTGCGGCTGGAGAGGCTGCGCTTTGCGGCCCCTGCTGCCAGTCGACGGGGTGATAGTCCGCGACCGGATAATGGTCCGCTGCGACCTGTCTCAAGACGAGATGTGTCAGGATGGACGCGCGGTTGAGCCAGGCAAGCGCGCCCGCCACAAGGAGAACGCACCCAAATCCGATCAGCGCTTTTTTCACAACACTCCCCTTCCCTAGTCGAACAATGGCGCGCAGCCGGACCCAGCCAGCATCGCATCCACCGCGCCGCGCACATTGCCCGACAACGCGGCATAATCCTCGCGCAGCCAGCCAAGGCATTTTCCCTGATATTTGAAACTTGGCTGCGTCCAGACCTCGCCGCAAATTTGCGTGGTGAATGTATCTTCTCCGGCTTGCAGCGCTTTGGCATTGGCCAGCATAGCCGGTGCATAAGTGCGGCCGATCTCTTCGAGCAAGGGGGCTAGGGCCTCGCGCGCTTCATCGGCTGTGAACCAGTCGTCCGGCTTGGGCTGGAGACCCGACAAATCCTCCAATAGATCGACCCAGGCACGGACGCGTGGGGATAGACGATTGACGAGGTCCGCCGAGGTCGGGTCAACAATCGCCAATTGGGTCAACTGGCCATAGATCGCAAAATCCGCCGAGGATGGCCGCGCGCCGAGGACAAAGCCGCGCCTCTGGATCAGCGTGTCGAGAATGCCGATCAACCGCTCGAAAGACACCTCGATGATGCTGGCGGTGACCTCGTTGGAGCCGACCACATAGAGCCGGTCGATCTGGCGTTTGGTGATGTCGGCCGCAAACTGGTTCGCCATTTGGGCGGGCGCGGTGTTCATGCCCCAATAGATGAGGAGCGGGCCGGCATTTTTCCAGTCCGCCTCATGCGCCCAACGGAAATGGAACATGGCCTTGGTCAGCCATTCGTCGCCATAGTCTTCGATCAGATCGTTGAGGAATTTGAGCGCCGGATCGTCCGGAATGAGCGCGCGACCGGCATGTTCAGCCTCCAGCCGGCGGATGATCGGCGTTGAATCGGTCACCGGCACCAGCGCGCCGTCTTCGCCATCGGGAAAGAAGAAGGTCGGCAGCAGGCGCACTTTGGGTTCGGGGTAGCCTTCGGGGATATTTCCGCTTCCCCAAAACACCGAGTACGGAATATGCCGATACCGGAGCGCGGCGATCATCTTGCGCGTATAGGGCGAGCCGGGCGCACCGGCGAGGGACAATCGATCATTCTGCGCCATGTCGGGGTCTCCTGTTCAAGAGTAATCTGTATAATGGCACTCCGATTGTCAATAACTGCCTCCCCTCTTCGCGATGACCCTTGTGCCTGGGCCACCTCGCGCCGCGTCTTTCGTGCGCTGGCTGGAAACGGGGCGCGCGGTTTTCTGGGCAGAGATTTGTGCTTATTTGCGGCCTGTTGCAGCTATCTTGTTCACATGCATGGCATGGCCGTCATTTTCCGCTTGCCAAGAGCCTCGCAATGCGCTTTATCACGGCGCTTAGGGCACGTTGCCCTCATACCCACGGATGCGGGCGTAGCTCAGGGGTAGAGCACAACCTTGCCAAGGTTGGGGTCGTGAGTTCGAATCTCATCGCCCGCTCCAAAATAACTCAGTGAAAACAGAACGATAGCGAGCCCTTACTAGGCGCTCGCTCATTCGTTATGCCAGCAAGTACGTCGCAAGTACGTTATTTCACCACGCTAGGAATAAAAATTTCTTAACAGGTTGATTTTCTTCCCACCCGATGATATGGTTATCAAATAATGAAGAAAAAGGTAAAATTGTTGGGGAATTATAGGACATGAGATCATGATCACTGAAATCGGAAAGCTCTTGCGAAATATAAGAATGAACAAGGACGAACGGCTAATGGATATGGCAAATACTATTGATGTATCACCGTCATTCCTTTCGGCAGTAGAAAAAGGACACAAGTCACCGCCAACGGATATAGAAGAAACAATTATTACTTCTTACGCGCTAAACCGAACTGACGCCGATGCGCTGCGCCGTGCAGCAGATAGATCCCGTAAAGCCTTTATTCTGAAGCCTGATACTGAAATTGGCAAAGATACTATTGGGCTACTTGCGCGACGTGTGAACAACATTCCCGACTTCGATCTAGAAGAGATCCAAAAAATCCTTAAGAAGAGCGAGAGCAGCTGATGAGTGGCGACAACTTTAAGGTACCCCCAAAATCTTGGGCAGATGTTAGGGCGCATACGGACGAGCTCCGATCCGCGTTCGGCCTTGAAGATGTCGCGCTTTTTCCCGTTATTGAGCTCCTAGAGAAAATCATGGACAACCGACATGAACTTGTCTCACTGGAGATTTGGCCGGTCGGCTCGATGAATGGTGCAGAAGGAGAGACCTGCCCTAGCGGAGACTTCATCAGATTACGTGAAGATGTCTACAATGCCGCATGGGCAGGCGAAGCAAGGGCTAGATTTACCGTCGCTCACGAAATTGGTCATTGGCATATGCATACAAATGTCACTTTAGCTCGTGCCCAACCTGGAGAGCGGGTACCCGGTTTCAGGGCAAGCGAGCCTCAAGCCAACCAATACGCCGCGGAGCTGTTGATGCCTACCAAATTCTTCAAGCCAAACGACACGGCACTAATGGTGATGATGCGGCATGGAGTTTCTGCCCAAGCAGCTGAAATACGCCTTAGATATCTGAAAGAGGAGCAATTTATCTAACAACAAACCCGCACCAGATTGGCGCGGGTCTATCTGTTTCCGTATCGGGCACCGGACCGGGGCTCGCCGTTATGGAAGCCTTAGACCTTGAGATGACCGTTCCGGACACGTCGAACCTTTCGGGAACATAACTCATTTCTAAAGTCAAGGCAAATGTCGCCCCGGTAATGGTGATGATATGACTGAGAAGTCTTATCCGAAACCTCCTCCTGGCCATAAGGTCATTTTCCGCCCATGGCGGACATGTCCTAAGACTGGGAACAAGCTTTTCGCTCGTGCGTTTGGCTTGAAAGCGTGGCCAATCTTCGTTCCTGAGTAGGTAACTATATCATTCGTGAAGGGGCCGAGGATAACTCGGCCCCTTCCATTTTAAAAACTCTGTCTTAACTGAAACGTGCTGTAGTCGATTGATGGAAAGAACAGAACAAGAGATAGCCAGCCTTGTCGCTCCGAATAAAATACGCGCTGAGGTAAAACGCCTTAGGGATCTTTATAGCACAGACCGTGAGATTTCGAGGGAGATGGACAATCTACGGCGGTATCTCGCGCGAATGAGCCCAGAGGCTTCGGCGGCACTTTATGAGCTCTTGGGTTTTCTGGGCGTGAACGGTGCTCTCGGCCCGGAAGAGGTAGACGCTGGACTGGAGCAATACGCCGCAAATGGCTTGAACACGAAAAAGGAGCTTGCCCATGCAATGCACCCATTAGTGGAATGGTGGAAGTCTCAAGGCTTGCCTGTCACTAAGACGCTTTGGCATCAGAACGCAACCGGACGCGGAAACTCTCCCTTGATCGACTTTCTCGTTAGAGAGCACGAAGTTACAAGCGGTCGCAAGATTACCCCTACGACCGCTCGCTACATTGTGGATCAGATGGGAAGAGTCTGAAATTCTGTAACAGTGAAGTAGCTCTCTTGGGTCTCTAGGCACATGCGGATCGAGAGGCGGCTAATAAGGCTGCCTAAGCAAATCCGTTCTGGTTCGCTATCTTCACGTTCGAGTAGCACTGTGCAATCGCTGGACGCCACTTCGCCGTGGAACAGCTCCTCAAATGTCCGTCGTCATATAAAGTGGCTCAGATCTAGTCTGGCGGCATGAGAGATTTCACTCATCTTTGTTGATTGATATTATGCGACGGCTTTGCGGTATTGCAAGCGCCGGTGTTCGATGGTTCTTTTCTTGATCCTTTCT
>CALLCD010000170.1 GCA_938049795.1 uncultured Hyphomonadaceae bacterium
CCCCTTCCCTGAACCCGCCCCAGCGCCTATACCCCGCGCCATGACCGATCTTTCTGCGACCAGTTTCATCTCGCCGGGCTTCGAGCCTGTGGCCGACGCCTTCCTCGAGAACTTTGACGAAGGGCTCGAGCTTGGCGCAGGCTTTGCCGCCTTCCAGAACGGCGAATGCCTGATCGACATTCAAGCCGGCTTTACCGACCGCAAATCAACCGATCCGTGGACAGACAAAACCCTTGTGCCGGTCTATTCGGTCAGCAAAGGCATCTCGGCGCTTGTGATCGCGCTTCTGGTCGAGCGCGGCCTTGTTGAGTATGACAAACCGCTCGCCCACTATTGGCCCGAATTTGCAGCCCACGGTAAAGGCGCGCTCACCGTGGCCCAAGCCCTCTCCCACCAGGCGGGCGTGCCGGGCTTTGTCGACCCCATCGACCCCGCCCTCTGGCTCGACCCGCCCGCGCTGTCTGCCCGTCTTGCCGACGAGCCGCCGCAATGGACCCCGGGCACAGGCTCTGGCTACCATCCGCTCAGCTGGGGCTATATCGCAGGCGAACTTGTCACGCGCGTCTCGGACAAAAGCCTTGGCACGATACTGCGCGAGGAGATTTGCGCCCCGCAGGAAATCGACTTCCACATCGGCCTGCCCGCCTCCGAACACGCCCGCTGCGCCGACCTTAAACGCCCCACCGCCTTCCCTGATCTTGGTGAAATCACCGACATCCGCCGCAGCGCTTTTCTGACCAAATGGGCCTCGCCCAATCGCGGCGGGGCAGAGTGGCGGCAAATCGAAATCCCCTCGGCAAACGGCCACGGCACCGCCCGCTCTGTGGCGCAGCTTTACGGCCTCTATGCCAATGGCGGCAAAATCGGCGACACAGCCCTGTTCGGCGCGGCGACCTATGACGCGCTGACCGCAGAACGGGCGGCTGGACCAGACCGCGTCCTGCCCTTCGACATGTCCTTTGGCGCGGGCATTATGCGCAACTCCAATCTCGCCTTTGGCCCAGATCGGGACACATTGGGACATTCAGGCTGGGGCGGGTCTGCTGGCTTTGGCGATCCATCGCGACAACTATCGGCCGGATATGTCATGAACCGGCAAAGCAATATCCTGTTGGGCGATCCGAGGCCAACGCGGCTATTTGCCAGTCTTTACGGGTGTTTTTGAGCGCACGCTTCGTGTTTTACGATGTTTGCGCCAAAAAACGCCTCACAGGGGAAACTGGCACGCCTCCTGCAATTAGGAGGACAGAGCTTAACTCCCTCTGCTAAACACCTAAACCTCGGCCCGCCTTGATTGGTCCGCCGGGGTCTTTTTTTGTCTGAAGGGTTTTGAGGAGCCCTCAGCCCACCGGTGTCACTTTCGCCCGCCGCGCCATTTTCAGACTGTCGAGCGAGAACACGAGCAGCGCCGTCCAGATAAAGCCAAACGCAACACTATGGGTCGGCCCGAACACTTCGCGGAACACCACAATCGCGAGCAGGAATTGCAGCGTCGGCCCGATATATTGCATCATGCCGACCGTGGTAAATGTCAGCCGCTTAGCCGCCAGCGCAAACAAGATCAGCGGAAACGCCGTTAGCGGTCCGGCGAGCAGCAACAGACCAATATCCCGCGCCGTCCCCTCGCCCCAGACCGCCCCGCCACCGCCGTCGAACTGGAAGAGCCACAAGACCGCGAGCGGAAACAGAATGGCCGCTTCGACCACAAATCCCGCCCGCCCATCAATCACAAGAAATTTCCGGATCAGCGAATAGCCCGCAAAACTAAAGCACAAAAACAGCGCCACAACCGGCACCGCCCCAAGCGCCAGCGCCATCACGCCAACCCCGATCGCTGCCAATGCCACCGCGCTCCATTGCATCGGCCGGAGCCGCTCGGTCAGAAACACTGCGCCAATGGCCACATTCACCAGCGGATTAACATAATAGCCAAGGCTCGCCTCCAGCACACGGCCCTCACCCACCGCCCAGATATAGACCAGCCAATTGCCCGCAATCAGCAACGCCGACACAGCCAGCCACGCCGCCATCTTCCGATTGAGCGCCGCTTTAAGCTCCGGCAAAGCGCCCGCAATCGCGAGCAGGATCAGCCCCGTCGGCAGCGACCAGACAATCCGGTGCGCCAGCATCAGCTCAGGGGCGATATGCCCGAGCGCTTTGAAATAGAGCGGCAACATCCCCCAGATGAGGTAAGCTCCAAGGGCGCTGAAAAATCCAAGACGTACACTTTGCGACATGGCCGAGCCGTTATCAGCGTCCGCGCAAAATGCAAAGCCCGGGTTTGCGTCCAGCCTAATCGCTGCTGCCGAGCCAATTGTCGCGAAACGCGCTCTGCCCGGGCGTCGCCGCCGCGTCGATCACAAGCTCCAGTGCCGGATCATGCCCGAGCACCAGCGTCGCCGTCCTCCCCGTCCCGCGCTGTACATAGGCAATCTCGACCTCGTCGCCGGGCGTATGCCGCCCAATGGCGCGTGCGATATCGTCCGCACTGTCTATTTTGTAGCGGCCAACCCGGACAATCTCGTCGCCGCGATCAAGCCCCGCCACATAGAGCGGTGTGCCGCGCAGCGTGTTCGAGCTGATCGAGACACTGCGCCCCTCGCTCTCATATTGCGGATTGCCGATCCATGCGCCCACCGGATTTGCCCGCTGCAAGACCAGTCCCGCCTGCGCCAGAAGCGGCACAAAATCGGGCAGGGCGCCGGTCTCGATATAAGTGCCAAAGAAGTGATCGGCAAAGCCTTCATCCCCCGTCACCTCCGCGAGCGCCTCATGCAGATTGTCTTGGCTGTAGGGCGTCTGCGACCGGCCATAACGCTGCCAGAGATGACGCATATAATCGTCCAGCGTGACATCATCGAACTGCCCTCGCAAAGACAGGTCAAGCGCAAGCGCCACCATCGCACCATAGGGATAATAGGAGACAAATGTGTTGGCATTATTGGTCGGATCAATCGCCGCCGCCGCATCGACAAAAGGCGCGCGCAGGCTCATATCGCGCGGCGAGCGGATGTCGCGCCCGGGCGCATTGAGAATGCGGCTGAGCGTACCGCCCAGTCGGCTGACATAGCCTTCAACCGATTGCTCGCCCGCACGGCGGATCGTCAGCGGGCCATAATAGCTCGTAAACCCTTCGGCAAACCAGAGATAATGGCTCGGATTGGCGTCGGTAAAATCAAACGGTTCGAGATCGGCAGGGCGCAGCCGTTCGACATTCCACGCATGGATAAATTCATGCGAGAGCGTGCCCAATTGCCCAAAGTCCGCCTCCAACAGCGAGGCAGAGCTTGTCAATATGGTCGAGTTGCGATGCTCCATCCCGTCGCCGCTAACATGGGGCAGATAGTCGGCGATGAACGTATACGTGCCGCCATCAAAGCGCGGCGCTTCGCCAAACAGCTTGATCTGTTCGGCCACAACCCGTTTGGCTTTCTCGGTGTAAAGATCAAGGTCTTCTTCCGTACCATCATGATGCAGCGCCAGCCGGATCTTCTGCGCGCTGTCGCCCTCGCCGATTTGCCATTCGCGCAAATCAAACGCGGACAGTTCAACCGGACTGTCCATGAAATATTGCAAATCCGGCGCGGTAAAACTGAGCGGGTCTGAAGTGGCAAACAATTGCGTCGCCACGCGCCAATCCTCACCCGCAGGATCAAAATTGATCTCCACGGCCCGATCCTCCAGCCCCCTCGCCCACATAAATGTCGCCGGCGCATTCAGATGCGCATGGGTCAGATCAATCTGGCTATAGGTGCCATCCGCCCGATCCGCATAAAGCTTATAGGCCAGGTCCACCGCGCCCGAATGCCCGATAATCTGCCATGAATAAGGATCGGTCTGCACCACATCAAGCGGCCGCCCCGCAGGGGTCTGGGCGACGACCTCATAGACGTTTTTTGCAAACTCGTGAATGGCATAGCGCCCGGGCGAACTGCGCGACATCTGCACCGTCAGCGGCCCGGCCTCAAGATCGCGCAGCTCCAGCGTGATCAGCGCTTCATGATGGACCGCGTTCGGAAACGACACATCATAGCGTACCGGCGCATCCGTCTGCGCAGTGGCCAGCCCGCCAAGCGACAGGCTCAAAACAGCAAGGGCAGAACGTCTCATAATCTCTCTCCAATCGGGCACCGGCGGCCCGCAAAATTTCGCCAGACCATTCTTGCTGCATATTCGGGCCATGTCCACGGCGAGGACACACGGCTTGACCTTTGCCAACAAATTCCGCAACTGCCAGAGCACAAACCAATGGAGCGATGACATGACCGGCCCCCAGCCTCTTCCGAACATTCTGGACATTGTCCCCTATAAGGGCGGCGAACCGGCCGAGGGCGGCTGGAAACTGTCCTCAAACGAAAACCCGCTCGGGGCCTCACCCGCCGCCATAGACGCCGTAGCCCAAGCGGCCAAAGGCATGGAGCGTTATCCCGATGGCGGCGCAAGCCAACTCCGCCGCGCCATTGCCGCCAAATATGGCCTCGATGCTGACCGCATTGTCTGTGGTTCCGGCTCGGACGAGATTTTCCAATTGCTGGGCCGCGCCTATCTGCGCCCGGGCGACGAGATCATCCAGACCAAGCACGCCTTCCTTGTCTATCGCTTGGTCGCCCAGCAAAGCGGCGCAGTGACCCTCAGCGCAGACGAGCAGGACTACACCGCCGATGTAGACGCCATGCTCGCCTTGGTCAGCGACAAAACCCGCATCGTCTTCCTCGCCAATCCGAACAACCCAACCGGCACCTATATTCCCTTTGATGAGGTCAAACGCCTACATGCCGGCCTGCGCGAAGACATTCTTCTGGTGCTCGACGGCGCCTATGCCGAATATGTCCGCAAGAATGATTATGACGCCGGAACCGCGCTGGCGGGCGAAGCGCAGAATGTCCTGATGACGCGGACTTTCTCGAAAATTCATGGCCTCGCCGCGCTGCGTCTTGGCTGGGCTTATGGCCCTGAAAGCGTCATCGACGCCATCCACAGAGTGCGCGGGCCGTTCAATGTCAACGCGCCAGCGCTCGCCGCAGGGGTGGCCGCGCTTGCCGATGATGCATTTGTCGAAGCGTCCGTCGCCCATAATGACGCTGAACTGGTCCGCATGACCAAAGGCCTCTCCGCGCTCGGGTTTGAACTTGTCCCCAGCGTCGGCAATTTCCTCCTGATCCGGTTTGCCTCCGAGGCCGAGAAAAAAGCCGCCGACGCGTTCCTGCGCGCCCGCAACATCGTAATCCGCGACATGACCGCTTACGGATTGCCCGACTGTTTGCGGCTGTCTTTTGGCACCGCCGAGGCGGACACAGACGTGCTCGCCGCGTTCAAAGCCTTCAAGGCGGGTTAAGTCCGATGGCCGCCCCCGTCTTCAATCATATCGCGATCATCGGCGCAGGGTTGATCGGCGCGTCGGTTGCGCGCGCGGCGGCAAGCTTCGGCGCGGCGGGGCGGATCACGCTTTATGACGCAGATGCAGACGTGCGCAAACGGGCAGGCGCATTGGACCTTGGCGAGATTTGCAACTCCGCAGCAGACGCCGCGGACGGCGCTGACTGCGTTATGCTCTGTGTCCCCGTTGGCGCTTTAGGCGCGAGCACCAAGGCCGTCGCAGGCGCTCTGAAACCCGGCGCAATCCTCACCGATGTCGGTTCGGTCAAAGCCAAAGCGCACGACGCCATGGCAGAACATTGCCCCGACCACGCCCATCTCATCCCCGGTCACCCGATCGCTGGAACGGAGAAATCAGGCCCAGAAGCCGGATTTAATTCACTTTTTCAGGACGCCTGGTGCATTTTAACGCCAAATAGTGTAGTCCAAAAAAACTATCCAGATAAAATAGTAGAGTTATCCCGGTTCTGGGAAAACCTTGGGTCTAAAGTTGAAATCATGGATGCAGGACAGCATGACCGCGTGCTCGCCATCACATCGCACCTGCCGCACCTGATTGCCTATAATATCGTCTCGACCGCCTATGATATGGAATCGGTCGATGACGGGCAGGTCGTCAAATATTCCGCTGGCGGCTTCCGCGATTTCACCCGCATTGCCGCCTCCGACCCGACCATGTGGCGCGACGTGTTCCTGAACAATCGCGAAGCCGTGCTTGAAACCCTTGGCCGCTTCTCCGAAGACCTCGCCGCCCTGCAACGGGCCATCCGCTATGGTGATGGCGACACATTGTTCAACGAATTTACCCGCGCCCGCGGCATCCGCAAAGCCATCCTCGAAGCGGGCGAGGACTCCGATGCGGTCAATTTCGGGCGTCATACCAAGCCATAGCGCCCGACACGAACAGGCCGCGCCGTCCGCAGATATTGCCAGCCAGACCGGCGCAGCTTATCGCTTAGACCATGAAACTCATCCGCCTGACCCACCCAACGAGCCATTCCGAGAGCGTAGAGCGCGCCATTGACGCCTCACACCCGATTGACTGGGGCCGCGAGGAAGAACCAGGCGGCGCACGCGCAACGGCACAAATCCTGCTCGAAGACGGCGATGGCCAGACCTTGATGGATGCCCTGCAAAACCTCTTTCGCGAGGAAGATGACTGGCGGCTGGTCCTGATGGATGTCGAAGCCACCCTGCCCCGACTAAGCGCACCTGAAACGCCGGACACCCCTGCCACCAAGCCCAAGGACAAAGACATCGCCATGCGCGAAGTTCTGTTCGAGCAAGTGTCCAAAGACAGCCGCCTGAACACGGATTTTCTGGTCCTGACCGTCCTCTCTGCGGTGGTTGCCGCCATTGGGCTTAATGAGGACAGCGTGGCCGTCGTGATTGCGGCGATGGTCATCGCGCCCTTGCTGGGTCCAATTCTCGGATTTTCCCTCGGCTCCGCGCTCGGGTCCTCTGAGCTGATGCGCAAATCAGCCGCCACGGCGGTTACCGGCCTCGGCATCGGCTTTGCCACCGTATTCGTCCTCGCGCTGATTTTTCCAGTCAATCTCGAAAGCGGGGAGCTGATCGCGCGCACGCTGATCTCGCCTGAAATTGTCGCCCTCGCTCTGGCCTCAGGCGCGGCCGCTGCGCTGTCGATGACGGGCGGATTGTCCTCCACTCTGGTTGGCGTCATGGTCGCCGTCGCCCTCTTGCCGCCGTCTGCCGCTTCGGCCATGTATCTTGGCGAGGGCGAGTTTACCGAAGCAACCGCCGCCGCCATACTCGTGGCGCTCAACGTCGTCTGCGCGCTCTTGTCGGCGCAAATTGTGTTCGCCTGGAAAGGCGTCCGCCCGCGCCGCTGGCTCGCGCAAAAAGCGGTCGAGCGACAACAGAAAATCAACTACGCAGTCTGGGCCACCCTGCTCGCCATATTGTTCGGCCTTGGCTACTGGATCAGCGGCTAGGATCACTACGTTCGGCACGTCTTAAAG
>CALLCD010000171.1 GCA_938049795.1 uncultured Hyphomonadaceae bacterium
TAGAACTCGGTCGATGCCGCGTCCAGCGCGAGCGCAATGTCTTCGCCTGGCTTATAGCCCGCTGTCTCGACCGCTTTGAGAATGAACTCAATGGCCTCGTTCGCCGAGTTCAGCCCCGGCGCAAACCCGCCCTCGTCGCCGACATTGGTGTTGTGGCCGGCCTCCGACAAGCCCTTTTTTAGGGCATGAAACACTTCCGCACCCATCCGCAGACCGTCCGCAAACGTGTCCGCATTGACCGGCATGATCATAAATTCCTGAATATCAATCGGATTGTCGGCATGCTCGCCGCCATTGATGATGTTCATCATCGGGCATGGCAAAATCCGCGCATTCGCCCCGCCGACATAGCGGTAAAGCGGCAGCGAACAGCTCTCTGCAGCCGCTTTGGCCACAGCCATCGACACACCTAAAAGCGCATTCGCCCCGAGGCGGGACTTGTTCTCTGTGCCGTCAAGTTCGAGCATCATCTCATCGATCAGGCGCTGCTCTGTTGCGTCGAGCCCCGTCAACTCATTAGAGATCTCGCCATTGACTGCATCGACCGCTTTGAGCACGCCCTTGCCATTATACCGCCCTTCGCCGTCGCGCAGTTCGTGCGCCTCATAAGCGCCCGTTGACGCGCCAGAAGGCACCGCCGCGCGGCCCGTTGCGCCATCGGCCAGCGTCACTTCAGCTTCAACCGTCGGATTGCCGCGACTGTCGAGGATTTCGCGGGCAAAAATGTCAATAATCTCGCTCATAGGGTCAAAGCTCCAAATGGGTCAAAGTCTAGCCAGCGCAAGTGCGCGCGTGCGGTCCGTCGCTAATGCGATCTGCATGCAAGCGCAAGTCCAAGCGCCAGTCCAACCGCGTTTCATCTCAATCGGGCTTGGCCGTGCGCGCCTTGAACGCGGCGAGTTGCTCAGGCGTGGCAGGCTGTTGATGGTTCGCCTTCCAATCCGCATAAGGCATGCCGTACACCCGCGCCCGCACCTCGTCCTTGGACATCTCGATACCGGCCTCCTCCGCCGCCTCGCCATACCAGTCGCCAAGGCAATTGCGGCAAAAGTCCGCCAGAATCATCAGGTCAATATTTTGTACGTCCTTGTTGGCATCAAGATGGCTGAGCAGACGCCGAAACGCGGCCGCGTCGAGCCTGTCTTGTTGCTCCTTGGTCAAATCTGGCATTCCGGTTTCCTGTCGCATATCTCATCGGCCCTCTTCATAAGCCAGCCCACGCACCCCCACAACGCAAAATGCCCCCGCCTGTGAAGGCCGAGGGCAATTACAATCTGCTCCAACCGCAAGTCAGACGGGCTTAATCGTCTTTTGGTTCGAGGATCTGGCGACCGCGATACATGCCGGTCTTCAGATCAATATGGTGCGGACGGCGCAGCTCGCCGCTATCAGCATCTTCGATATAGGTGTTGCCTGCCAGCCGGTCATGCGCACGGCGCTGGCCACGACGGGATTTCGAGATTTTACTCTTGGGGACAGCCATGTTGCTCTTCCAAATCTGCTATGGCCGCACGCGGCCTTCAAGTCCAAGCGCGTGTCTTAGCCAGACAGACGCGCAATTGCAAGCGTCAAACCAGACGAGACTGAACTTTTGCCGCCTCAATGAAACTCGAGAACAGCGGATGCGGTTCAAACGGCCGTGATTTCAGCTCCGGATGGTACTGCACACCGATAAACCACGGATGGTCCGCCAGTTCAAAAATCTCCGGCAGTTTGCCGTCCGGCGACATGCCCGAAAAGATCACCCCGGCCTTCTCCAGATCCTCGCGATAGCCGACATTGACCTCATAACGATGCCGATGGCGCTCGGAAATCTCGGTCGTGCCGTAAATGCGGGCCACAAGACTATCGGCTTGCAAAATCGCCGGATACGCACCGAGCCGCATCGTGCCACCCTTATCAGTATTGGCCGTGCGGACCTGTTTCTCATTGCCCTTGGTCCACTGCTCCATCAGGCCGACCAGCGGATTGTCCGTCGGGCCAAACTCCGCGCTTGACGCCCCCTCAATCCCCGCCAGCGAGCGCGCCGCCTCAACGACCGACAGCTGCATCCCATAGCATATCCCAAAGCACGGTATCCGCCGCTTACGGGCAAACTGCGCCGCACGGATCTTGCCATGCGCGCCGCGTTCACCAAAGCCGCCGGGCAGGATAATCCCGTGCACGCCTTCGAGCACTTCAAGCGGGGTCGTCCCATCATCAAACTGTTCAGAATCCACGAGCCGGATATCGACCTTGACCTTATTGGCCAGCCCGCCATGTGCGAGCGCTTCCATGACCGATTTATACGCGTCCGGCACATCGGTATATTTGCCGACCAGACCAATACAGACCGTCCCGTCCGGATTGTGGATAGTCTGCGCAATATCGTTCCATTTGCTAAGATCGGGCTCGGGCGCGTCGCCAATCCGGAAATGCTCAAGCACTTCGGTATCAAGCCCTTCGGCATGATAGGTCGCCGGCACATCGTAGATATGCCCGACATCGCTCGCCTCGATCACGCTGGACGGGCGGACATTACAGAAGCTCGCAATCTTCTTCTTCTCGGTTTCAGGGATCGGCCGGTCACAGCGGCAAAGCAAGACATCGGGCTGAATGCCGATCGAACGCAATTCCTTGACCGAGTGCTGGGTCGGCTTGGTCTTCATCTCGCCTGCAGCCGGAATATAAGGCAACAGCGTCAAATGGATAAAGACCGCGCGCTCTGGCCCCAATTCCTGACCAAGCTGCCGGATCGCTTCGAAGAAAGGCAATCCCTCAATATCGCCCACCGTGCCGCCAATCTCGCACAAAACGAAATCTACGCCCTCGCCGGGGTCCGACAGGACAAACTCTTTAATGGCATCGGTCACATGCGGAATGACCTGAATGGTCGCGCCGAGATAATCCCCGCGCCGCTCGCGCTCAAGGATCTCGCGATAGATCTGGCCCGTCGTAATATTGTCAGACTTGCGCGCGGACACGCCGGTAAAGCGCTCATAATGCCCCAAATCGAGATCCGTCTCCGCCCCATCATCGGTCACAAATACTTCGCCATGCTGACGCGGCGACATCGTCCCTGGATCAACATTGAGATAGGGATCAAGCTTACGCAAGCGCACGCCATAGCCGCGCGCCTGTAACAAGGTTCCCAGCGCAGCAGACGCAATGCCTTTGCCCAATGAGGACACCACGCCGCCAGTAATGAAAATGTAGCGGATCATGGGACCTCAAAATGCGCTGATTCGACCAAAATCAAACAAAGGACTTCGGACCAGTTCGGTTTATTGCGGATTATCCACAGGTTCTGTCTCCGGCTCTGTCACACCATCAAGCGCGGGCGCAATCTGCTCAGGCCCGTCAAGCGACAGCGATGTGTCCCCTTCATCGAGCAAGGGCGCCAAAGGCTCCGCTGGCGTCACATTCCCTTCCGCATCGCGCTCTTCAGCTTCAACCTGCCGCTCAACATCAGAGCGCGTATCGAGGGCTTCGTTCGCCAATCGGGTCAAACCGAGACTGGTGATAAAGAACACTGCGCCGACAATCATCGTCACCCGCACCAGAGCGCCCGCAGCGCCGCGCCCGGTCATCAACCCGCCGCCACCGCCGCCGCCAATCCCCAGCGCCCCGCCTTCGGATTTCTGGAGCATGATCACTGCCGTCATGACGACGCAAGCAATAATATGTATGACGAGAAGCACATTTTGCATGTTGGTTTAAGTCCCGAATGATCGTTTGAGCGGAGATAAGCCGATTATGGCCCCGCGCCAACCCCACAAGCTCACTTTTGCACTCAGAGGCGCAGGTTTTAGCCAGCCGACCGGAAAATTGCGAGAAAATCCGAAGCTTTCAGACTGGCCCCGCCAATCAACCCGCCATCGACATTCGCAACGCCCAAAATCTCGGCGGCATTGGCTGGCTTCATCGAGCCACCATAAAGAATCTGGACACCCTGCCCCTGATCGCCAAACCGTGCTGTCAGCGCCGTCCGGATCTCCAAATGCACTTCTGCAATCTGCTCTGCGCTGGCCGTCAGCCCCGTCCCGATGGCCCAGATCGGTTCATAAGCAACCACAAAAGGATGCCCGGCCAGACCATCAGGCAGCGACGCACCAAGCTGGTCGAGCACGATTTTGCGCGTCAAACCCGCCTCCCGATCAGCAAGGCTCTCGCCAACACAGACAATCGGGATCAGCCCCGCTTCAATCGCCGCCATTACTTTCAAGGCAACATCCGCGCTCGCTTCCCCATGATCGGCGCGCCGCTCCGAGTGACCAAGAATCACATAAGCCGCACCAATATCCGCCAGCATTTGCGCTGAAACATCGCCCGTATGCGCGCCCGAGACAGCCGAATGGCAGGTTTGCGCCCCAATTTTCAGCGCCGTGCCTTTGGTCTGTCCGGCAAAACCGCCAAGCAATGTAAACGGCGGACAGATCAGACAATCAGCATCAATATCAGCACCTTCAAGCCCCGAAACAATCTCCGCGATGACGTCCGAACTGGCCCGCAAGCCATTCATTTTCCAGTTTCCGGCAATTAGCTTGCGCATCTTGTCACTTCTCCGATCTTGCCTATCTCTTCGCCCCCGCGTAGCAAGCTAAAGAACAAGACTCAAGAAGATGCGGACCTATTCCTATGCTTGGCTTAATGAAGAGACTGACCGAGAACAAAATCTTTGGCCCGATCCTGATCGGCATTGTCATATTGAGCATGGCGGTCTGGGGCATTGAAGACATCTTCTCGGGCAGCATCGGCTCCAACATCATCAAGGCAGGCGAGCGCGGCATCACCGAGCAACAGCTTGACCGCAAATTCGAGAATTATCTGTCCAATGTCCGGCGCGAACAGGAAGGCGTCGTGCTGACAAGGCAGGAAGCGGTCGAACGCGGCATTCTGGACCAGATCTACAATATCGAACGCTCCCGTCTGACCAGCCTCGGCTATGCCCGCCAATTGGGAGCCGACGCCAGCCCTGCCGCGCTCACAGATGAAGTCCGCTCGATTGACGCCTTCAATGATCCGCTGACCGGCGAGTTTGATGCCGTCACCTATCGCGCCGCGCTTGGCCGCAACCGGATCTCCGTCAACGAGTTCGAAACCGATACGCGTGACCGCTTGACCCTCGATTATGTTCGCGAAGGCATCGAAGCGGCCACAATCGCGCCAAATGACCTCTCCCGCCTTCAAGCCATTTACGATGGCGAAGTCCGCTACGCCTCATGGCTCCCCATCAACAATGAAGCCCTGCCGCCTCCCGCCGAGCCAACCGAAGAGGAACTGCGCGCCTTCTACGATCAGCGAACCGAAGCCTTCCAGCTTCCCGAACGCCGCCAGTTGAGCCTGCTCAGCCTCTCGCCCGCCGACTTTCTGCATCAAGCCACAATCACCGAAGAAGACATTGCGGCCTATTATGAAGCCACAAAAACGACCCGGTTGTCTTCGCCCGAACGCCGGACCTATCTGGAAGCGATTTTCCCGACCGAGGACGCCGCGCTTGCCGCCTTTGGAACACTGGCGGGCGGCGGCGAACTGGCCCCGGATCCGACCACCGTCCAGACCATCCGCACCAGCACAGCCGAAGAGGTCGGCAATGAAGCCTTCCGCGAATCAATGTTTGCACGCGGCGCAGGTCCGGGCAGTGTTGTTGGTCCGTATGAAAACAATGGCCGATGGGTGATCGGACGCCTTGATGAGATTTTGCCGGGCACCCCGAAGACACTGGAAGAAAGCCGCGAGGAGATCACCGCCTCTATCGCCGCTGATCAGGCCGAGATTGCCTTTTTCACAGCGCTCAATGATTTCGACGATCTGATCGGTCAAGGGCTGACCCTCTCTGAAATCGGCGAAGCCTTCAACACGCCAATTCTGAGCTTCGCCCCCGTCGATGCTCGCGGCATCACCGAAGACGGCACCGTAATCCGGCAATTGCTCGAAGCACGCGAGGCACTCGAAGCAGCCTTCACCCTGCCCGCAGGCACAACCACACAGCGCTTTGACAGTGATGTCAGCATCTTCCTAATCTCCAATGATGCCATCATCCCGCAATCAACACCGCCGTTTGAAGACGTCATCGAGCGTGCCAAGATTGGCTATGAAACCGTCCGTCAGTCCGATGCCCTCCGAATAGCGCTCGACAGTGTCAAATCGAGCGTAGACTCAGGGCTGGGCACACTGGAAGATCAGGCCGAGCGTTTTGGCAGCGCAGTCGAAACAACCACCGGATTGCGCCGCACCGCATTCGACCAGACCCTTCCCCCCGCCGTGCTGAATGCCATCTTCGCCCTTGATGAGGGTGAGACCAACGTGGTGCAGGGACGCTCGCCCGGCGAGATGATCCTCGTCAAACTTGACCGCGTGGACCGGCCAGCCAGTGAAGAACTCGATGCGCTGGCACCTATATCCGCCTCCCGCGTGGCCACCCAGCTTCGCAACGACATCCTCTTCGCATTCGAGCAGGAACTGGATGATGTGGTCGATGTCACCACGGATGACACCGCATTCGGCGCCTACCGCGCAAGGATTGTAGAAGCCCAATGACCGACACGCTGACGGTCCGGCGACGGATCGGCGATATTGAAACCCCGGTCGGCGCCATGCTCAAACTTGGCGCAGATCAGGCGGGCGCGTTTCTGTTCGAATCAATTCAGGGCGGACAAACCCTCGGCCGCTATTCCTTCATTGGCCTCATGCCAGAGGTCTGGTTCCGCATTCTCGACGGGCAGGCCGAAACCGCCACCAGCGACACATTCGAAGACGCAACCCCAATCGACGCCGTGCCGGTCGAGGCCTTGCGCGCTTTCACGACCCGCGCGCGCGCCACATCAGAAGAAGCCCTGCCGCCCATGGCCTCGGGCGCTTTTGGCTATATCGGCTATGACATGATCCAGCATGTCGAGCCGGTCTCGATCACCGCCCAGAACGAACTTGATGTCCCCGAAGTCCTGCTGACCATTCCGCGCGTGGTCATCATATTCGATCATCTCTATCAGGAGCTTATCCTTGTCGGCCGCGTCTTTGATGGCGATAAGGCCGCAGCGCAAGATCGGCTCGATCATATCGAACGCCTGCTTGCCAGCCCCACCCCTGTCAGCCCGGTCAAAGACACCCCCCAGGATCTCGACTTCACCTCCAACACCAGCAAGGCCGACTATTTCAACATGGTCGAAACCGCGCGCGACTATATCCGCGCAGGCGACATTTTTCAGGTCGTCCCCAGCCAACGCCTCAAAGCTGCGTTCCATCACCGCTCGATCAGCTTCTATCGCGCGCTCCGGCGGCTCAACCCCTCCGCCTTCATGTTCCATATGAGCTTTGGCGATTTACGCCTTGTCGGCTCCAGTCCCGAAATCCTCGTCCGTCTGCGCGAGGGCCGTGTCGCCATTCGCCCCATCGCCGGCACCCGCCCGCGCTCTGGCGATCCGGTCGAAGACCAGAAACGCGCCCAAAGCCTGCTCGATGACGCCAAGGAAATGGCCGAACATCTGATGCTGCTTGATCTCGGGCGCAATGATGTTGGCCGCGTCGCTGCGTTCGGCAGTGTCGAGGTCACCGAGAGCTTTATCATCGAACGCTATTCCCACGTCATGCACATCGTCTCCCATGTCGAAGGCGATCTACGCGAAGGGCTAGACGCGGTGGACGTTCTGTTCGCCGGATTTCCCGCAGGCACGGTCTCCGGCGCACCAAAAATCCGCGCCATGCAGATCATTGACGAGCTTGAAACCGCCCGCCGCGGCATCTATGGCGGCGC
>CALLCD010000172.1 GCA_938049795.1 uncultured Hyphomonadaceae bacterium
CGCCGCCTCCGTGATCGAAACCCTCGAAGATGACAAGGCAGAAGACCTGCTGGTGATTGATCTTGAGGGCAAATCCTCCATTGCAGACCAGATGATTATCGCTTCGGGACGCTCCCAGAGGCATGTCGCTGCGCTGGCCGAACACGTCACCCGCCGCATCAAGGAAGATGGGCTGGGCACGGCGCGCGTGGAAGGCATGCCGAACGCTGATTGGGTGCTGATTGATACGGGCGACATTATCGTCCACCTGTTCCGGCCCGAAGTGCGTGCGTTCTACAATCTTGAGCGGATCTGGGGCACGGACGCCACAGATCACCGCAATTCAGCCAATTGAAGCTGAGTATTCTGGCGGTCGGGCCGAGCAAATCCGGCCCAGAACACGACCTCACCCATGACTATTGCAAACGCTTTGGCCCGCTCGGTGCGCCGCTTGGCCTTGTCGGTGTCGAACTTGTCACCGTCAAATCGGGCGGCGGGCTGGACAAAGAAGGCGCGCGACTGCTCGACAAATGTCCCAAGGGCGTGCGCGTGTTACGCCTTGACGAGCATGGGCCGAACTGGGCTTCGGTGAAATTGGCTGAAAAACTCGGGGTTTGGCGCGATGAAGGCGAGCGGGCGCTGGTGTTCATGATTGGCGGCGCGGAAGGGTATTCCCAAGAGGTGCGCAAGGCTTTTCCCGATACGCTCGCGCTTGGACCTCAAACCTGGCCGCATCTTTTAGTGCGCGTCATGCTCGCCGAACAGCTTTATCGCGCCGCCAGCATTCTCGCCCGCACGCCCTATCATAAGGCGTAAATCAGCGAAAACGGGCCGTTTTTAGCTCATAAGTTCCGCTGGTGGAGCAAGCGCGATCATCACCATCGTAATGGCGACCGCAGCAATTGCGCCAACAATCAACACGCGCGAGATTGATTTTGTATGGCTCATCTGACTGGTCCTTCTTGCGGGAGGGATGGAAATTTGGGTCTTTTTGCCCATTCGGTATATCTTTTATAGCGCCCGATGCGTCTATGAACAGGGAGCAACGAAGATGTGTTCATGATGTGACCAGATCGTGCCCTATAGATGATTTCGACCTTGCCGGGTTCAAAAGGGCTTGAACCGTGGTGCAGCGCTCGTTACCGCTGGATTTGAAGAAGGAGGCGCTATGCGCGAATTTATTAAAGCTTATTGGCCATTTATCGCTATTGGTCTTCTCGGATTGCTGGTCGCCAGCCGCTTTGTCGAGCCAGCCCCACCTAAAGAGTTGAAATTCGCCGCCGGGGCCGAAGGCGGGGCCTATTTCGCCTATGCCAGCCGGTATCAGCGTCTTTTGGCCGAACAGGGCGTGGATGTGACCATTATCCGCACAGCGGGGTCGATTGAGAATCTCCGGCTGGTTCAGGAGGGAGATGCGGACATCGGCTTGATACAGGGCGGTATTGCAAATCCAGAGCGCGATGATGCTTTGCGCTCGGCTGGGGCGATGTTTCTTGAACCGGCCTGGTTGTTTGTCCGGCGTGACCTTGAGGCCAGTGACTTTGGTGATTTACGCTCGGCCCGGACCGCCATCGGGCAAACGGGGTCTGGCACACGGGCGCTGGCGCTCAGCCTGCAAGCGGAATGGGATGGTCGCTGGTCACCGGACACCCAGCTTGAAATGTCCGGAAGGGCAGCGAGTTCTGCATTGATTGCCGGTGAGATTGATGCCGCCTTTTTCGTGGCCGGTATAGATGCCCCTTATTTGCAGCCGCTTCTGCTGCACCCTGATCTTGCGATTGTGCCGTTTCCGCGCGCCGAGGCGCTGGCCCGCCGCGCGCCGGCCTTGGCGCCCACCGTCTTATTGCGCGGGGTGCTTGATATTGGCGACAATGTTCCGGCCCAAGACGTGCCGCTGATTGCGCCCGCTGCGCAGCTTGTGTTCAATGCGCAGACCCATCCGGCAATCCAGTCGCTTCTTCTGGAGGCAAGCAGCAATATCCATTCCGAAGGCTCGCTTCTCGCGCCGGCGGCAAGTTTCCCCGAGATCACGCTGACCGACCTGCCGACAACGCGCGAAGTGCGCCGGTTTTATGAGCGCGGACCGTCGGCTTTGCGGCGCTGGTTTTCGTTCGGCATGGCCAATTTTCTCGAGCGCTCCTGGGTCTTGCTCATCCCGCTCGTCACGCTGATGATCCCGCTTGTGCGGGTCGCGCCGCCGATCTATCGCTGGCGGGTGAGACGGCGGATTTATGTCTGGTATTCGGATCTGCGCGAACTTGAAACGCGCGGACGTAATGCCGGAACGGTTGAGGAACGCCGCGCGATTATGGCCGAGCTGAACAAGCTTCAGGAAGATGCGGGCGCGATTGATGTCCCCCTCTCCTACACTGATGATCTCTATCGCTTGCGTGGCCATATCGATTTTGTCGATCATCTGCTCAAGGATCTCGAAGAGGATGCGGCGACGCATAAAGCCCGCAGCACGCCGAGCGGGATCAGCTAAGCTCAGCCAAGTCCTGCCGCTTTGACCGCGTTCGCATAACGCCGCGAGACGAGCGCCTTGCCGCCTGATTTGAGCAGGAGCTTGGTTTTGCCGTCGGCGCGGTGGACTTCGCTGACGCCCTCAAGGGAGACCCACCACGATCTGTGGGTTTGCAGGCCTTTGGCGGCGGCAAGTTCCCTCAGCGCATCGGCCAGACGCATCAGGATCAAAGTCTCGCCATGACTGGTATGGACGCGCAGATAATGGTCCTCGGCGGAGATGGCATAAAGTTCTGCGGTGCGGTACTCCACCGGCAGGCGGGTAAGGAAGGCTTTGACAGGGTCCGCACTCCGCTCTCTCTTGGCCTCTCCC
>CALLCD010000173.1 GCA_938049795.1 uncultured Hyphomonadaceae bacterium
TATTTCGACTGCTCGAGCCCGTGGACGTATCTCGGCTTTCACAATGCGCTCGCGATGGCCGAGCGGATTGGCGTCCAGATTGACTGGAAGCCGATCCTCGTCGGCGGCGTGTTCAACACGGTCAATCCGAGCGTCTATGAAGGGCGCAAAGCGCCGGTCAAGGTCAAGGCGCGCTATCATCTGAAGGATATGCAGGATTGGGCAAGCCGCGCGGGGCTCACAATCAAGTTTCCGCCAAGCGTGTTTCCGGTCAACAGCGTCAACGTGATGCGGGCCTGTATCGCGCTGGAGCCTGAGGGCAAGCTGGTCGATTTTGCCCGCGCGGCGTTCGAGCTTTACTGGAGTGAAGATCGGGACATTTCGGACCAGAGCGTCTTTGACGAGATTTGCGCGCGCGCCGGTGTCGATGCGGAAAATCTACATGCAAGGGTTCAGGCGCCGGAGATCAAAGACCAGCTGCGCGCCAATACTGATGAACTCATCAAGCGGGGCGGCTTTGGCTCGCCGACATTCTTTGTCGGGGACGATATGTATTTCGGCAATGACAGAATTGTGTTGGTCGAGGCGGCGCTATTGCGGTTGCGGGGCTAGGGCGGCTCTGCGACACTTTCGGGGAAGCTGCGAAAGTGTGTAAGCCTATGTCCGCGACCGACCTGCCCGAAGCCTCGAGCGCCTTCTATGATGCCGAACTGGCTGTTCACGCGCGGCTTGGCGTGCCGGACGAAACCGCGCGGATGCGGGCGCGCGCCATTCGCCCCTTCATGCCCGATCAGCACCGGAGCTTTTTCAACCAATTGCCCTTTATGGTCACCGGCGCGCTTGACGGGTCCGGCCAGCCTTGGGCCAGCGCCGCGTTCGGCCCGCAAGGTTTTGTTTCCTCGCCAGATCCGCAAAGCCTGATCATGGCCGCCCCGCCGCTCTTGGGCGAGACGCTTGGGTTGCAACTTGCTGCGGGCAACAAGCTGGGCCTGCTCGGGATCGAACTGCAAACGCGCCGCCGCAATCGGGTCAACACAGTGGTCACCGCGCTGAGTGATCAGGGCCTAGTGATGAAAGTGGACCAGAGCTATGGCAACTGCCCGAAATATATCCAGACGCGCGACCTCGCATGGCGCAGCGAGGGGATTGACCCGCGCGGCGCAGCGGCGGCGGTGGAGACCAAAACCACGGAGAAAGTCGCCAAGCGGATGATCAGCGCGGCGGATGTGTTCTTCATTGCCTCCCGCAGCGCCGAGATCAGCGATGATCCGCGCACGGGCGTTGACGCTTCCCATCGCGGCGGCAAGCCGGGCTTTGTGCGCGTGGGCGAGGATGGGCGGCTAAGCTTTCCGGATTTTTCCGGCAATCTGTTCTTCAACACAATCGGCAACATCCAGTCCGATCCGCGCGTCGGGCTGTTCTTTCCCGATTTTGCGGGCGGGGATGCGGTCTTTGTTGCGGGCCGGGCAGAGGTTGAATGGGACGGGCCAAACGTCGAAGCATTTGAAGGCGCCGAACGGTTGATCCATGTCACGCCGACGCGGGTGGTGCTGGCGAAAGCCGCACTGCCAATTGCGGGCAAACTGGTCGAGGCATGGCCCATGCTCGAAGAGACGGGCGCGTGGGCCTAAGGGTTTGCAAACTGATCTAGCGGTTGCCCTTGGCCATCTCCGTGCCGCGATTGGCAAGCTCGTCGGCGCGCTCGTTTCCGGCATCTCCGGCATGGCCTTTGACCCATTTCCAAGTGATGTCGTGACGGGTACAGGCCGCGTCCAGCGCTTGCCACAGCTCCTTGTTTTTGACCGGCTTCTTTGCGGCGGTCCTCCAGCCATTTTTCTTCCAGCCATGAATCCACTTGGTCAGCCCGTCTTTGACATAGGTGCTGTCGGTGTGAAGGGTGACTTTTGATGGCGCTTTGAGGGCATTGAGCGCTTCGATGGCGGCGGTCAGCTCCATCTGATTATTGGTCGTGTTCTCGACCCCGCCAAACAGTTCTTTTTCATGTTCACCAGAGACGAGCAAAGCGCCCCAGCCGCCAGGCCCGGGATTGCCCGAGCAGGAGCCATCCGTCCAGATTTCGATTGTATTTGTCATCCTATTTAAGTGGTTGGGTTTGTCGTCTCGGTCAAGGCCAGATGTGGCCCGCGTATCAGGTGGAATGCCACCGCCGTCAGGGCCCCTGCGACCAGACCCAGCCCAAGCAATGCAAGCGGTATGTGTTCACCAGCGAACAGACCAAAGCCAAGAACCGGCACAAGCCCTGCAACCGCTCCGACAGCGGCGTAGGAGGCCCAGTGGCGCATATTTTTGTGACACAGGACCGCATGCAGCGGCAGCCCAATGGCGAGGATTGTCGGCCAGCCGAAAAACAGCATCACAATCACCACGATCTGCCCAATAAACAGCGTGTTCTCGAACGGCGCCTCCAGAAACCCGTCATCAAACACCGAAGGGAGCGCAATAAACAGCGTCAAAAAAAGGGCACCGGCCAAGGGCGCAAAGATCGTCGCGAGGATCAACCGTCCGGGATTTATGGGTCGTGCCATTTGCCTCTCCTCCACCACACATATTGGAGGTAGATCAGAATTTTCCAAAATGACAAAGTGAAGCAGGAGCTTAGCGTGGCCTACGCCCCATAATCTTCGGCCCCTTTTGCTTGCCGATGAAAGCGTAAGCGTGAGGCGTAATCGAGGGGATCATGTGGTTCGACGAGGGCGTCGGCGGGGGTGGCGTACCAATCGACGAGGCGGGTGAGGAAGAAGCGGATGGCCGCCCCGCGCGCGAGTAGGGGCAGCGCGGCACGTTCGGTTTCGCTCAGTGGGCGGACGCTTTGATAGCCCTTGATGAGCGCGTGGCCTTTGGAAAAATTATACTCCGCACCGTCCTCAAAACTCCATGCGTTCAGGCAGATGGCAAGATCATAGGCGAGAAAATCCGTGCAGGCGAAATAGAAGTCGAACGCGCCGGTAAACCTGTCGCCAATGAAAAATGTATTGTCCGGAAACAGGTCGGCATGGATCGCGCCGGTGGGCAGGGCTTGGGGCGCGGGCCAGTGCCCGGTGATGAGGTCCATGTCCGCCGAGATGAGATCGGACAAGCCTGCCTCCAGCGCATCGGCGTCTTTTGCGCGGGCGCTCCAGAGCGCACGCCAACCGTCCGGACCGAGATCATTTGCTCTTGGTTTGGTGAAATCTTCGAGCGCCTTGTGCATTTGCGCCAGCGCCACACCAAAGGCCCGGCATTGGGCGATGTTCGGCTTGCGCGGGGAGATGCCGGTGAGAAATTCGACAATCAGCGCGGGCTTGCCTTCGAGCGTGCGCAGCGCTTGCCCGTCACGCGCTTTAACCGGCGTCGCGCAGGGAAAGCCCTTCTTGGCGAGATGCTCGGTCAGAGCGACAAACCAGGGCAAGTCTTCAGGGTTTGCGCGCTTTTCGAACAGGGTCAGGATGAACCGGTCTTGCGTTGTCTCGAGATAGAAGTTCGAGTTTTCCACGCCCTCGGCAATGCCCTTAAGCGCGCGCGGCTCGCCGATCTCGTAATCGGCAAGGAAAGCGTCAAGCGCGGCGTCGGAAACGGGGGTGTAAACGGCCATAGGTCAGGCGTTAGCGGTGTCCTCGTCAGGTGTCCAGAGATCGCGTTGCATGGTCCGGCCCATCAGGAGGAAATGCAAAGACGCCCAGAGGAAGAACAAAGCGCCAATGGTGACGCCCCAGCGCACGCCGGTTTTGCGGGCAGGGGCACAAAAATCCGCGTTCAGCACCGTGGCCTGGTCGAGCGCATCGCCCGTAACTGCGCCGTCCACATTGTCCCGCGCGGCCTTGAGCATGGCCTCGATGGGCCCGCATTCAGACGCCTCAATCGGCGCGCTCAATTGTTCCAGCTGCCATTTGGTGCCCTGATCGGAAATCCAGCCGATCACAGGCGGTCCACCGCCATAGCCGATCAGATTGACGATAAACAGCATCAGTGCGGCGGCCGTGGCGCGCATACGCGGCTCGACGAGTTTCTGCGTCACCGCAAACATGGGCGCGAGATAGGAATAGCGCAGCAGCGCCGCAATCGCGAGCGCCGGAATGGCCAGCCCGACGGCGAGCGCTCCGCTTGAGAAACTGAGCGTATTGTAGCCGAAGATGGCAAACGGCACACACAAAGCCAGACCAAGCGCCGGCAGCCAACTGTCAGAATTGGGGTGCCTTGCCCGAACACGGTCGGCGACAATGCCAGAGCCAAACGTCCCAATGCCCGCCGCAATGCCGAGCACACCGCCAAAGATCAAAGCGGCAGTCATCAGGTCAAACCCGTGCGCACGCATCCAGAAAGGCGGGACGAACTGCCCAATCCCATAGCCCGCAAAGCTTGCCATCGCGCCGCCCAGAGAGACATGCCAGAAAGTCGGTTTCGCGGCGACAACACCAAACGCATCAAACAGGCCGGGCTTGTCGCGCGCGGCCATCGCCTCTGCGCCGCCCGGGTCGGAATATCCACGTGGCGGTTCTTTGACCGTCATCTTGAAGATGATCGCGCCGAGGACGCCCGGGATGCCCATAAAGATAAACGCGTCGCGCCAGTTCAAACTGGCCTGACTGGCAATCCATGCCCCGCCAAGGGCCGCAAGCATCGTCCCGATGGGGATGCCAAGCGCAAACACGCCCAGCGCGGAGGAGCGTTTCTCGGGCGGGAAATAGTCCGAGATCAGCGAGTGCGACGGCGGCGAGCAGCCCGCTTCGCCAATGCCAACGCCGAACCGTGCCAGCGCAAACTGGAATGTGTTCTGCGCCAGCCCGCAGGCCACTGTCATCGCAGACCATGCGGCCATAGCCAGCCCGATAATCCATGTCCGGCTCCGCCGCTCGGCCAACATGGCAAACGGGATGCCGAGCACGGTGTAGATAAATGCGAAGGCAGGGCCAGACAACATGCCCATCATCGTGTCCGACAGGCCGAACGTCTCGCGGATCGGCTCGCCCAACACACCGATAAGCGTGCGGTCGATGAAGTTGAATGTGTAGACGACAATCAGGGCGAACAGGACATAGGCGCGATAGCCGGACGAGCCATAACCCTCGGTCTGGGTCGGTTTTGCTTGTGCGGCTTCGGTGGCAGTGGTCTGGGTCAAATCAGGCTCCCTTGGCGATGAAATCGCGCTTCAGAGTTCGTGAGGACATATAGAAACAGAAGGCGGCAAACAGGAACCAGAGCGAGGTCAGCGCCAGTGATTTGCGCAAGCCTTCGCCGCTGGCCGTGGTGCAGACCGCTTTCATGGCGTCGGTCAGATCGGTACCTGTTTTGCATGTGGCGAGCGTAAGATCGCTGCCCGCGTCAACAAGCGCACCGGACATAAACATATCCGAGAAAAATCCGACAAAGAGCGGGCCGATGCCATTGCCAATGATCGACACAAGAATGAGCAGGACAGCAACGGCGGTGGCGCGCGACCGGCTGGTGACGACGCTCGAGGCGATATTATATTGCGCGCCGAGATAGGCATAATGGCACATCGCGCCAATGGCCATGAACGGGAAGACCAGTTCAAGCGAGCTTGTCAGCAGGGCCATACAATAAAACGGAACGGCGATGACCAGTCCGATGGCGGGCACCAATGCAACGGCGCGTTGGGAGCGGACCGAAGCTTTCTCGGTGATGTAGCCGCCAAGGAATGTCCCAAGCGCTGCGAGCGCCGACAGCGGCGCGCCATATTGCAAGGCCGCCGCGCCCACATCGAGATCGTGAACACGTTGCAGGAAAGGAGCCTGAAAGCTCGCAATGCCATAGCCGACAAAGGCAATGAAAGACGCGCCAATGGCCATCCACCAGAAGGTTGGCTTCGACCAGATCTCGCGGAAAGCGTCCATAAAGGTTGCATCATGTTTGACTGTGCCGGGCGGATCGGAATAGCCGCGCGGAGGTTCTTTGACGGTGAGCAAGAGCAAAGCGGCAATCAAAACGCCCGGCAATCCGACGACCACAAAGGCGATGCGCCAGCCTTCAATATTGGCCCAGTCGAGCCCGCCAAACAGGCCGCCAAGCCCGATCGAGCCGATCCATGCGCCGAAATCCGCGCCCTGCATCTGGGCAATCGGACCGCCGAACAGGTTTGCCAGTACCGAGCCGAGCGTGACCCCCATCGAATAGATGCCAAGCGCCGTTGAGCGGCTGATCGGCTTGTAATAATCGCCAATGATCGAATTGGCTGGCGGTGTGCCGCCCGCTTCCCCGATGGCGACCCCGGTGCGGAACAGGAGCAGCATGGCAAAGCCAGCCGCAATCCCGCAAAGCGCGGTCATGATCGACCAGAGGATGATGCACATGGTGATGATCTTGACGCGGTTGGACCGGTCCGCCCACATCGCAATCGGCAGGCCCATCGCCGCATAAAACAGCGCAAATGGAGGGCCGTAGAGCAGGCCCCATTGCTTATCGGTCAGGCTGAAGCTCTCAATGATGGGCTGGGCCACAACCGCGATCAGCGTGCGGTCGATAAAGTTCAGCGTGTAGACCACCATCAGAACGATCAGCACATAAGAGCGATACCTCTTTGTGCCAAAACCTGTCAGGTGGCCGTCAGGCACGGAGCCTGTTGGGGCCTGTGTCACTGTACTCAAGATCTTATTCCTCCGATTGCGAAGGCCCGTAAGCACTGCGCAATAATGTATGCGGGTACGGTAAGGGGAAACCTGCCAAGCGCAAGGGCGGTTGTGAAACGAGCTGTGATTGCCGCCGCGTCATTAGGCCAAAGGGAGTTCAGCGCGGGCCAAGCGCCGGTCAGATCAGGCCGGAGGATTTGAAACTCGTCACCCCGCCCGTGCCCGCGATCAGATGATCATGAATGGTAATGTCGAGCGGTTCGAGCGCATCAATCAACTGCCGCGTCATGTCGATGTCCGCGCGCGAGGGCGTGGTGTCGCCGGAGGGGTGGTTGTGGACGAGAATCAGCGCGGAAGCTGCAAGCTCGAGCGCACGGCGGGCAATCTCGCGCGGATAGACCGGCGCTTCATCGACGGTGCCGCGGCTGATGATCTCGTCCCTGATGAGCTGGTTCTTCTTGTCGAGAAACAAGACGCGGAACTGCTCGCGGGTTTCATGTTGAAGCTGAGAACGGACATAGGTGATCAGCGCCGTCCATGAGGAGATAATGGGCTTGGAGCCAATCTCTTCAAGCGCGGCGCGGGTGGACAATTCATAAGCGGCTTTGAGATAGGCTGCCGACGTGTCGCCCATGCCGCGCACCTCGGCAATCTCAGACGGATCGGCCACAAGCAGGGCCGAGATCGAGCCGAACCGTTTCAACAAATCCTTGGCAACGGGTTTGACATCGCGCCTCGGCAAAAAAGCAAACAGAAGCGTTTCAAGAAGCTCATAGTCTTCAAGCGCCGCAGCCCCGCGTTCGATAAGCTTGCCGCGCAGGCGATCTCTATGGCCAAGCCAATGCGGTTTCGGTTTGGAATCATTCTCGCTCATCAATCGCGAGCCTAGCGGGCATGGACCTGAAAGTCGAACGCCTTAAGTTTCAACGCGATAGGGCACGTCAAAGCCTGCCGGTGATTTGGTGAAAAT
>CALLCD010000174.1 GCA_938049795.1 uncultured Hyphomonadaceae bacterium
GGCAAAGCGTTTGGCATAGGTCTCCGCCTGCAATTTCCGGCTGTCCGCCTTGGCGATCTCGGCGTCCGTATAGACACGTTTTTTGAACCGATCACCCCAGCGATCAAGCGCGCGCTCGATCCGCTCAATATTGCATAAATCATTCCCGATACCGATAATCATGGCTGCGGCGTCTTCCGCGCATCATCTATCAGTTCACGCATCTTTCGCACCGCCTCACCCAGCCCGACAAACACCGCCTCGCCAACGAGGAAATGCCCAATGTTCAACTCGGTAATCTCCCCAATCGCCGCAACAGGCTGAACCGTGTCATAGGTTAGCCCATGCCCCGCTTGCGGCTCAACCCCGATCCGCACCGCTTCCTCGGCGCAAGCGCGGATACGGTCAAGCTCGCGAGCGGCAAGTTCCGCATCACCCGCCTGCACAAGCTCGACATAACGGCCCGTGTGAAACTCGGTAATGTCCGCCCCCATCCGGTGCGCGGCCAGAAGCTGCACGGGATCAGGCTCGATAAACATCGACACGCGCGAGCCATTATCTTTCAGCTTGCGGACATAATCCGCCAAGTGATTATGCCCACGCGCCGCATCCAGCCCGCCCTCGGTCGTCAACTCGGCGCGCTTTTCCGGCACGAACATCGCCGTCTCCGGCTTGAACCGCAACGCAATCTCGAGCATGTCCGGCGCGGCCGCCATTTCCATATTGATCGGCAAATCCGTCGCCGCGCGAATCCGGTCCAGATCCCCATCGCGAATATGCCGCCGGTCCTCGCGCAAATGCAGCGTAATCCCGTCCGCCCCCGCTTCGGTGGCGAGCGCTGCGGCCCGCTCAGGGTCCGGATGCGCCCCGCCGCGCGCATTGCGAATGGTCGCAACATGATCAATGTTCACACCAAGGCGAATGCGCTCTGTCATGACGAGGCCATGCTCCGGCTGCCAGGCTTGATCGCCGGAATGGCCGCAAGCTCGGGCGGCAGATCATCGGCGTCATAATCGGGCAGATCAAGACTTGCCAGCGCCACAAGCTCACAGCCAACATCCGCCGTCCCGCCAGATCGGTCGATAAAGCACGCCCCGCCGACAATCTCGCCCGCCTCGCCCTGTAACGCGGTGACCGTTTCGCGGAAAGACAGACCCGTCGTGACAATGTCCTCGACAATCAGCGCGCGCTCGCCCGCCTTGATCTCGAAACCGCGCCGCAGCGTAAATGTGCCCTCGGGCCGCTCGGCATAAATTGCGCGGCACCCAAGATGACGGGCCAACTCGTAACTCGGGATCACCCCACCCATGGCTGGACCGACCACAACATCAATCTGCCCGAACTTTGCCGTCACTTGTGGCGCAAGCGCTTTGCACAAAGCTTCGGACTTATCCGGCTGGGAAAACACAAGCGCTTTTTGCAAGAACACAGGACTGCGCCGACCGGACGACAAAATGAAATGCCCCTCCAGCAACGCCCCTGCCGCGCGAAACACATCCAGCACATCATCCGTCGTCATTCGTTTCGTTCCCTTCCTGAAAGCGTTCGGCATTTTCCACCACGGCCAGTGATTTCAGCGCCGCAATGATCTGCGTCAGTCTTTTAACATCTTCGACCTCGATATCCATGACGAGATCAATAAATTCCGCTCGCCGTTCGCCGGTCTCGACCCGAACAATATTGGCATTGGCCTCAGACACCGCCGAGCACAGCATGGCGAGCACCCCCTTGCCATTGGTCGCGGTGATCTTGATCCGCGCCACACCAACCACGCCCGTCTTGGCAAGCTCGGTCCAGCGCAGATCAACCCATTGATCGAGATTGTCTTCATACGCGGCAAGCCTCGGACAGAAACTTGTGTGCACAGTCAGCCCGCGCTCTGGCGTCTTGATACCAATGATACGGTCACCAGGCAGCGGATAGCAACACGCGCCCATATGCAGCGTCACCCCGGGCGTCAGATCCGCGCCAGAGACGAGCCACGGCGCGCTGTCATCGCTAACGCTGAGCCGGTCATGCCAATCATCGGTCGCGTCGGTCGAGCCCGGAAACGCGGTTTCGAGAAAGTCCGCCGTCTCGAACCGCCCGCGCCCGATCGCTTCATAAAGATCGTCCGCCGTCCCAAAGCCCGCCTTCACCGCAATCTCGGATACATCGACCGACACCGGATCAATCTCGGTGCGCCGCAATGCGTGCTCGGCCAATTGCCGCCCCAGCGTGCGAAACTCGGCCACTTCGCGCGCCCGCGTCAAACGCCGCAAATTGGACCGCGCTCGCGCCGTCACCGTCAACGCTTCCCAACCCGGCACAGGCGCCGGCGTTTTCGAGCGGATGATCTCGACCACATCACCGTTTTCCAGCGGCCGCAGCAACGAACGCGGCTCACCATTGATCTTCACCCCGATACAGGTCTCGCCAACCGCCGTGTGCACCTCATAGGCAAAATCAAGCGCCATCGCCCCTTGCGCCAGAATGATGATCCGGCCATTGGGCGTAAACGTAAAAACATGGTCGCGATACATTTCAAGCTTGGCATGTTCGAGAAATTCGTCCGGGTCCGCACTGTTTTCGATCAGGGTTGAAAACGCCTGCAAAGTCCTTTCCGCATCGAGCCCCGCCTTGCGCGCTGATTCCTTGTCAAACCCGTAAGTATTACCCTTATAAGACCAATGCGCAGCCACCCCCTGCTCGGCCGTCTCATGCATCTCTTC
>CALLCD010000175.1 GCA_938049795.1 uncultured Hyphomonadaceae bacterium
CGACTGGCTCGGCATCGGCCCGGGCGCGCATGGCCGCTTAACACAAAATGGCAAACGCCTAACCACGCTCGGCCTCAAACGCCCACAGGAATTTATCGGCGCGGACGACCCCCTCGAGACACATTTTCTGTCGCGCGAAGACACTGCCCACGAACTGCTCGCAATGGGCTTGCGGCCAATCCACGGCATAGACCGTACACGGATCGAGAGGCAATTTGGGACCGAGCTTGATGACACCAGGCTTGCCCAACTCGTCGAGGGCGGCTGGCTCAGTCTTGCAGATGACCGCCTGTCGCTCACCGCTGAGGGCCGCCTACTCGCCGACCGCGTAACGCTCGAGATTGCAAGCGCATTTGTTTGATTTAATTGTGAATAAAGTGCAACCCGCGCCCTACCGCCCGAGCCGCTTATCCACCGCATCCCAGAACAAAGCCGCCGCATCGACACCGGAAAAGCGTTTCAGCTCCTGAACGCCCGTCGGTGAGGTGACATTGACCTCGGTCATCTTGTCGCCGATCACATCAATCCCGACAAGAACCTGCCCGCGCCGTTTGAGCTCCGGTCCAATCGCCTCGCAAATCCGCAAATCGCTTGGCGTCATCTCATAGGGTTCGGCCTTGCCGCCAACATGCATGTTCGAGCGCGTCTCGCCAGGCAGTGGCCGCCGGTTGATCCCGCCCACAGCCTCGCCATCAATCAAGATAATCCGCCGGTCACCTTCGGACACATCCGGCAAAAAGGCTTGCGCAATGATCGGTTCGCGCGAGCGCTCGAGAAACATCTCCATCAGCGAAGCATAATTGCTGTCGTCCGCCTTGACGCGGAACACGCCCGCGCCGCCATTGCCGTAAAGCGGTTTGAGGATAATGTCTTTGTGCTCGACGCGAAAGCTGGCAATGGCCGCCTCGTCGCGCGAGATCAAAGTCGGCGGCATCAGATCAGCAAACAGGAGCGGAAACAGTTTTTCCGGACTGCCGCGCACAAAGGCCGGATCATTGAGCACGAGCGTCCGGTCACTGACTAATTCAAGAATATGACACGCGGTAATATAGGACATATCAAACGGCGGATCTTGCCGCATCAGGATCACGTCCACATCTTCAGCCATGTCGAGCATGACCTCGTCGCCAAACACACCCGGCGTGTCGGCCACCCGCTGCACTTTGGCCGGACGCGCGCGCGCCAGAACGCGGCCTTCGCTATAGGACAAATGCTCCGGCCCATAGACAAACAGCGACGCCCCGCGCGCCTGAGCCGCTTCGGCCAGCGCGAAACTCGTGTCGCCATTTATGTCTACGGTTTCAAGCGGGTCCATCTGAATGGCAATACGAAGCGTCATGGGCGGCGTCCTTTTAAGTCCTGCCGCCCACATATGAAGAGCCTCCGCGCCCCTGTCCAGAGCCGCTCAAGGTGATGTGACTATATCGAGCGGGCTAGTAAGCCCCACCATCAAGATCGTCGCCGGTGGCAGGAACGGCCTGCTGAACGCTGGCGGGCGGCGGGGCCTCGGGCGCAGGGGCCAGATCGCCGCCGTCGCGGATCTTGATATAGGAGACAACTTCCTCGACCCCGCGCACGCGTGAGGCGATGCCGGTCACGCGTTCAAGTTCGGCTTGCGAACGGGCAATGCCCAAGAGATAGACGACTTTGTCATAGGTCTCGACGTGAAAATTGATCCGGCGGACCTTTGTATTTCCGATCAGCGCCGTGCGCACCCGTGTCGAAATCCATGTATCCGCCGCATTGGCACGGAAGCCGCCCGGCGGCTCGATCTGGATCTCATTGGCCACATCTTTGGTGCGGTGGGAACTCCATGCAATTTCTTCGGCGCGCACCCGCATTTCAGGCGTAATGACCCGTCCGGACAGCAAGACCAGCCCGTCAACGACTTCAACATCAACCCCGCCATACCCCCCGCGCGCGAGCAATTTGGATTTGATCTCACCTGAAGCAGACGAATCGTCAAACGCTGTTCCAACCGAGCGTTCCTGAACCGTGGCGACACTGGCCACCCCGACCGCGCCGACGGCCGCTGCCACACATCCGCCGAGCGACATTACGCTCAAGGCGGCCATTCCGGCCAAATACTGTTTCATATCGTGCTCCTCACTATCGTCATCATCTGCGCGTTCACCCGGGGGTTCGGGTCTTAGGCTCTATTTTGACGCAAGATCGTTACCGTTAGGTTATGTCCAAATCTGGGCGCCATGTATCACGATGATGTGTCGGCCAGAGAAAAGACATGGAAAATGCTGGGATCGGGCGTTTCGGGGTCACCGCCACAATGTCGAACCGCCAATCGAGCCCGACGAGATCCGGGCGCCGCGCCATCCAAAGCTCGGCGGCGCGAACGATGCGCTTGCGGGCGGCAGGTCTGACCGCTTCGAGACATTGCTCACGTGTTGCCCGCGCCTTGACCTCGACAAAGGCGACAAGCTTGCCACGCCGCGCGATCAGATCAATCTCGCCGGACGGTGTGCGGGCGCGGCGGGCCAGAATGCTGTAACCTTTAAGGATCAGCAGAACCGAGGCCAGATATTCAGCGCGGCGGCCGCGTTTCTCTGCCCGCTTGCGATCAGCCATCGGTCTTCAGATCAAGCGCCAATTGATAAACATCGCGCTTGGGCAGATTGTAGCGCGCAGCCACCGCATTTGCCGCAGCTTTGGTCGGTTGGGTGGCAAGCGCTTCAAGCAGTTCGCGCTTCAGGACCGCTTCATCGGGCGCCGCGTCGGCCTCTGGCGGGCCAACCAGAACCACGATCTCGCCCTTGGGTTTGCCCGCTTTTTCGTAATGATCGGCCAGCTCTGCCAGTGTTCCGCCGCGCGCTTCTTCGAACAATTTGGTCAATTCGCGGGTGACAGACCCCGCCCGCTCCGCACCGAGCACATCGCGCATATCACCAAGACTTGCGATCAAGCGCGGGCCTGATTCGTAGAAAATCAGCGTTGCGGGCACACAGGCAAGCTCGCCAAGCACTTTTTGTCGCGCAGATTTTTTCGCAGGCAAAAACCCCGCAAACAGGAACCTGTCACTCGGCAGGCCCGATTTTACGAGCCCCGCAAGCATGGCCGATGCTCCCGGTACTGGCACAATATTCAGCCCCGAACGCGCCGCTTCATGCACAAGTTTCCAGCCCGGATCAGACACAAGCGGCGTGCCCGCATCGCTGATCAGCGCCAGTCTGGCCCCGTCTTCGAGCCTTGATAACAGTTCCGGTCGCCGCGCTGCCCCATTATGGTCATGATATGCCGTCAGTTTGGTTTTGATCGCATATGCGTCAAACAGTTTACGCGCCGTCCGTGTGTCCTCTGCCAACACTTCATCGACCGCATGCAGCGTGTCGATGGCGCGTAGGGTGATGTCGCGCAGATGGCCGATTGGGGTCGAAACAATGTAGAGGCCGGGCTCCACTTGCGCGGGGGCCGTGCTCTGACTAGATTCGCCGGTAGAGAGAATCGCTAAGGGATTATGAGAATCTGATGATGACATATGATGCACAATCGCGCCTAAAGCGCTTTTCGCCAAGCTTCGTTTTGCTGGCCGTCTCGCTTCTGTTCACTGCAGCCTGCGAAACAACGCCGAGCCGCCCCCCTGTTCCGATCTCTTCGGGCGGCGAGCGGCCTGTGCCCGGAACCGTCCCCGTGGACATCACCGAGGCGGAGGAGCCTGAAGACATTGCAACGGTTGAAACGGTCGAAGTGCCCACGCTCGACGGGTATGTCCCCCCGCACATGGCTGGACGTGACATCAAACGCGCCGCCGTGCTTTTGCCGTTTTCGCACCCGCGCGCCAGCGTTCGGGCCGAAGCGGAGGGCATTCTTGCCGGGATAGAGCTTGCAATCTTCAATCGCGGCGAAGAGAGCTTTGTGATCTTCCCCAAAGACACCGCCGGCGTTACCTCAACAGCTACAATCCGCGCTCAGGAAGCGCTTGAGGAAGGCGCGGACATCATCATCGGGCCGCTATTTTCCGCCAATGTGAAGGCGGTGCGCACCCTCGCTTTGGAGGAAGATGTTCCGGTAGTCGCTTTTTCGACGCTGGCAGATGCAGCAGGCGGCGGCGCCTATCTTATCTCGCGCTCGCCTGAAGAACAGGTCACGCGCATTGTGGACTATGCCGCCCGCAAAGGAGCGACGCGGTTTGCCTTTCTGGGACCACGCTCAAGCCTTGGGCGACGTGCCGAGGCAACGCTTCGTCAGCAGGTTGCGAGAAATGGCGGCGATGTGATCTCGACGGCCTTCTACGAGCCGAGCGATGACGCGCCCGTGGATGCCGCCCAGCAAATTGCC
>CALLCD010000176.1 GCA_938049795.1 uncultured Hyphomonadaceae bacterium
GGAGATGCCGTGCTCTTCCATAAAGGCGAGGCGTTGGCGCAAATAGTCGTTTTGCCACGCCAACTTGTCGCGTTCGACCGTGTCTGTTGCGTCTGCGGCGGTGGTTTGGTCTGCCAGCCCGTCCTGACCAGCAATCGCAGCGCCTGCGCCAAGGGCGGCACCGGCGGCCCCTGCTGCGAGGCTATGATCGCGGGTCTGCTCTGCTTCGAGTCTCTCTTCGAGCGTGCGGATCTCGGTTTGAAGCGCCTGATTGGTCGTTTCAAGCTCGGTCATACCGGCTTCAAGTTCGGCAACCCGTCCGCTCATATCTTCCACGACGGGTGGCGGCGGCGCGGCAACCTGTTCAGCCTCGACGGTGCTTGTCTCTAAGGACCGGACACGGCTTTCCAGATAGCGATTGCGCCACTCAAGCTGGGCATTGCCAGCATTCACACCGGCATCGAGCCGTTCGGGCGCCTGGTCGGCTCCTTGCCCGCCAGTGGCCATAACTGCGCCTGCACCTACAGCGACAGCCGACGCGGCGGTGGCGGCCAGAAGCTTTTTCTCACTTTCGGCTTTGTACTGGATCAAGTCCTCACGCGCTGCCGTCAGGGCCGTCTCAAGTTCACCAAGTTTTACATCGCGGGCTTGTAATTCGTGTTGCAGTTCGACATCGCCGCCCTGAACGCGCTGGGCTGTGTAGAGACTATCGAGTTCGGCACGGACCTGATCAAGCTCGGTCAAAGCGATGTTGCGTTCGACCACCGCCCGCCGCGCGCCGCCGCTGACACGAATGCCGCGCACCGCCCAGCCCAGAATCAGCCCAAAGAGCGCGGCCAGTCCGATAAACAGCCAGATATGGGTAACAAGCCAGACCATGTCTAACCCCCTTCAACTACTTTAAATTCAATACGCCGATTGGCTGCCCGCCCCTCCCGCGTATCATTGCCTGCAATCGGCACGTCAGGGCCAAACCCTATCGCATCAACCTGTTCAGCGGCAATGCCACGCGCAATCATATAGTCTGCAACAGCCTGCGCCCGCGAGCGGCTTAGGCTGATATTGAAACCACGATCACCTACCGCATCGGTATGCCCGCCAATCTCGAAAATAAACCCATCGCATCGCTGGATCACGCCCATCAATTTGTCGAGCGTCGCCCCACTTGAGCGATCTATATTGTCTTTACCGCTTTCGAAATTGATCCGGTTTGTCTGCAACACAGTTTGAAATGCGGTCTGACAACTCGCCAGCTTGTCGGTCTCGAAATCCAATCCCGCAATCTCGGCGATATCTGCCTCAACAGTCACCACATCGAGTTCAACCGGAAAAGCGGTTACGCCAACGACGTCCTCACGCAGGAAGGCCACTGTGCTCCCCGCAGCCTCGCCCGCCACGCGATACCCATCTCCCTCGGGGTCAAACGTCATGAAGCCAGAGCGAAAACTCAGGAATTGAGGCAAAATGGCCTGAACACCAGACAACCATTCCGCATGCCCGTGATCACGGATGCCGGTCTGATCCACAACCGGGCCCGTAAAGCGTTCGGAGATCGCGTCAAGGATCTCTCTGCGCTCTGCTTCATTCGTAACGACACCATCAAGCGTGACCTTGCCATCTTCGAGAGAAGCCGACCAAAGCCCCGCCCCGCGCACATTCGATTCAACCACGAAATTCTCGTCAAGCCCGGACAGTCCTTTGCGGAGGCTGGACCGATAAGCCGGCGACATAGACAATCCTTCGATTTTGAGAACGCGGTCAATCAACTCGACACGGCCATACTCCAGATGATCAAGTTGCAACAAACCACGATGGGCAACCATCAGCCAATCGCCCGGCGGCTGACCATTGCCAACCTTTACGCGATTCTCGACCTCTCCGGGCGCCATTGCCTCCGCATCAATTTCCAATGTTTCAATAATGGTCCGATCAGGGGCATATCCAGACAAAATAATTTCGCCAGACCGCATTTTTTCGGCAACCCAAATATAAGGCGAGATTGGCGCACCTGCGATGACTTCATCCGTCAGTGAGGTAATTGGCCCCTTCCACGTGCCACCTAAAAGGCCTGATGAAGCCAGAAGTTCAATCGCGCCGTCCCCTGCACCGTCGCCCGGGGATTGGCCTGATAAAGTGGCGTGCTGGCCATCGAGCCGGATATCGGCCCAGCCATACCCGCCCTCCCGCAAGACAGCTTCCGCACGTTGCTGAACGGTCTGTTCCAGCGAAACCGCATTTTGATTGCCGTGATAAACGGCCCAAAACCCTGTCACAACAATGCCAATCAGCGCGATGACCGCCAATATCCAATCTACAAAACGACCAAACATGCCTTTCCCTTGCAGCTGACCTCTGCTTTAGCCATGCATGAAGTCAGTCAGACAAGCAAGCCGAGCCTGCAGAGCGAACCCACAAATGCCCAAGACCACACCGCCCCTCTCGATTACAAGCACATCCAATCCGCTCATCAAGACCTTGCGAGGCCTTGATCGCAAAAGGAATCGCAGCCAGAGCGGCCTGTTTCTCGCCGAGGGGACGCGGCTGGTATTACAAGGGTTTAACAATGGCTGGCAGGCCGACACGCTGATTTGCGCAAGCGCCATGCTCGAGCGGCCATTGGTTCAGGATCTTGTGGCCCGCGCAGAGGCGAGTGATACGAAAGTGGTACAGGTGCCCGACCGCGTGATGGAGCAGATCACCCGTAAGGACAATCCGGGCGCCGTGGTCGCCGCGTTTCGCCAGAAGCACCGGACCTTGAAGGACTTGCCAACCCCCGAGACCGGCATCTGGCTTGCGCTT
>CALLCD010000177.1 GCA_938049795.1 uncultured Hyphomonadaceae bacterium
TCGTCGAGCGCGAGGATGGCGGGGGTTTGCGGCTCAAGCCCCTTCTTCTTCCAGCCCGCATCGAAGGCGTCAGGATTTTCGCGGATGGCGCGCAGGTCAAACATGGCAATGCCCTTGGTGAAGTTTGGTTTTCAGGTGGTCTAATCCGCTCCGCAGCGCATGTCCACGTCAGGCCGCCGCCGCATCTTCTCTTTCGCGGGCGCGTTCGATCAGGGCGACGCTCCAGATGCTGACCTCGTAGAGGAACATGACGGGCACGGTGAGGATAATCTGGCTGATCACATCTGGCGGGGTGAAGAAGGCCGCAAAGCCAAGCACGATCACGAGCGCATATTTGCGGCCCGAACGCAGCGTATCGGCTCCGACAACGCCGATTTTGCCCAGAAGCGTCAGCACGACCGGCAATTGAAACGACAAACCAAAGGCGAGCATCAAGGCCATAACGAGAGAGAGATATTCCTTCACACTCAGCAAAAGCTGGATCTGGGCGGGGCCCTCGCCAAACTGTTCCTGCCCGAAGGCAAACCGGCCAACCCAGGGCAGCATGACATAATAGACAAAAGCTGCGCCCGCGACGAACAGGATCGGCGCGACGATCAAAAACGGGTAGAACGCCCCGCGCTCATTCTTGTAGAGGCCGGGCGCGACAAAGGCGTAGACCTGCCAGGCAATAACCGGAAAAGCGAGGAACAGTCCGGCAAACAGGGCCAGCTTGATCTTGACGAAGAAAAACTCGAGCGGGCCGGTGAATATGAGCTGCATTTGGGTCTCTTTGCCCACAGCTTCGGACGCGTCTGCAAAGGGCAGGATCAGCCAATTATAGATCGGCAGCGCGAAGGCGAAGCTCGCACCCGCAGCGATGACAAGCGCGGCGATGCACCAGATCAGCCTTGAGCGCAGTTCGGTGAGATGTTCGAGCAGCGGGGCTTTGGTGGCCTCCATGCCTTCATCATCGCCTAAGAGGTCGGGTTCATGGCCTTCGGGCGGGCCTTTTTCGCTGGTGGGGAGATCGGTCACGGCTTGCTCCCATCCGCATCGGTGGGCGCGGGGCTGGCGGGTTCGGGAGCGTCGGGCGCAGTGTCCGCTGGTATATCGGGCGTCTCGCGCATGACTTTCTCATTCACATCGCGCTCGAAGCTGCGCATCTCGTCGGTCGCCTCTTTGACTGCATTGTTGTTTTTGAGGTCTTCAATCTCTTTGCGCAATTCGTCGAGTTCGGCCTGACGGGCAATGTCATCGAAGGCGGCGCGGAACTCGGTCGCCATAGCCCGCGCCTTGCCGACGAACTGGCCAAGCTTGCGCATCATCATAGGCAGGTCTTTGGGACCGACGACGACGAGGGCGACGATGGCAATGAGTAGAAATTCTGTAAAACCGAACTGCGGCAGCATCCGTGCGCGCCCCTATGGGTCGGTCATCCGAACGCAATCAGGACGACGATTTTGCTTCATCCTTGGCGGGGGTGACATCGACCATATCGTCCTTATCGACGGCTTTTGTCTCGGCATCATCCTCGTTCAGTCCTGTGCGAAACGAGCGGATGCCCTTGGCCATATCGCCCATGATCGAGGAAATCCGGCCACGTCCGCCGAAAACGAGAATGGCGACAACCAGAAAAATAACAATCTGTAACGGTCCAACTGAGCCCATGCGGGCCTCCTGTAAAAACTAAGGTTTGAGTATAGGCCCGATTGCCTCAAGCCTCAATGGCAAAGCCAAATCCATGTGTTCAGGCGTCTGGCTCATCCATAAAATCGGCAACAAATTCGCCCTCCTGTTCGGGCTCCTGTCCGGTCTCGATGTCGGTTTCGTCCATGCCCGGCATATCGTCGCCTTCAAAGCCTTCGGGGATAACATCTGACAACAAGCCTTCGGCTTCCAGCTCGGCCTTGCCCGGCAGGACGGTGAGGTCTTCGAGGCCGAAATGTTCGAGGAATTTCGGCGTTGTGCCAAGTGTGACGGGGCGCCCGGGCGTTTTGCGGCGCCCTTTGATCTTGACCCAGCCGGTTTCCATGAGGCCGTCAATCGTGCCCTTGGAGACGGCGACACCGCGCACAGCTTCAATCTCGGCGCGGGTGACAGGCTGGCCATAGGCGATGATGGCGAGGGTTTCGAGCGCGGCTTGGGAGAGTTTTTTCTGGACCTGACGTTCTTCGACAAACAGGAAAGAGAGGTCTTGAGCGGTCTGGAAACGCCATTTGCCGGCCACTTCGACGAGATTGACCCCGCGACCGGCATAGGTGCGCTTAAGCTCCATCAGCACTTCGGCGGGCTCGATGCCCTGGGGCAGGATTTCGGCAATCTGCTGCGCGCCAACGGGTTCACCGGCGGCAAACAGCACCGCTTCGGCACGGCGTAACCCCTCGGCCAGCAAATCCTGCACCGTATCGCGATGGTCGGCGGCCGATCGCTGATAGGCGAAAGACAATTGCTGGACGGCCTTGCGGACATCTTCTGGATCAGAATCACTCGTCATCGGTTCATTCAGCGGGTTCATGCGCCACGCCCTTCCCTTCCGCAATTGGCCCTTGGGAGGCTGGTATGCCCCGCAAATAGAGCGGTGTAAAATGTTCGTGCTGGCGGACATCGACATCGCCATCGCGCGCAAGCTCCAATGCGGCGGAGAAGACGCTGGCGGTCACCGAACGCGGCGGTAAATCATCGTCCGCAACGGTGACTTGCCGACGGACATAATCAAGGCTCTCCCAGTCTTCGAGCCGGTCGAGGATGGATTTGAGCGATTTACGTGCCGCTTCTAGTGGCAGGACGAATTGTTTGACGACGCGGTGTGGGGCAGCTTTTTCCTTACGCTCGCGGATCGTGCCGAAGGCTTGGGTCATCTGGTAGAGCGAGGCGTCATATTCGGTATGCTTGATGATTTTGGGCTGTTCGGGCACACCGCGCAGGAAGACGACATTGTTCAGGAGCGGACCGTCCATCAATTCTTCACCGGCCGCCCGCATCGCATCGAGCCGTTTGAGCCGGAAGGCCAGTCTTTGCGCGAGATCCTGCGGCGTCGCCTCCTCGCCCTCTTCGGCTTCGACCTTTGGCAGCATCAGGCGCGATTTGAGATAGGCCAGCCATGAGGCCATCAGGAGATAATCAGCGGCGAGATCAATGCG
>CALLCD010000178.1 GCA_938049795.1 uncultured Hyphomonadaceae bacterium
CTATCATCGCCGGGTTGTGGTCAAAGCCTCTATTCATAAGATGACCGTGCATGGCACAGCGCCGCTTCGCCGTCACCTCAATTACATCGAACGCGACGGGGCGGGCGAAGAAGGCCGCGAGGCCGAGCTTTACACCGATGCGAGCCGCGATTTGGACGCAGAGGATTTAATCGCGCGGGCCGAAGATGACCGCCACCATTTTCGCTTTATCGTCTCGCCAGAAGATGCCGACCAGATGAGCGACCTCAAAGCCTTCACGCGGGATCTTATGAGGCAGATGGAAAAGGATTTGGACACACGTCTCGAATGGGTGGCCGCCAATCACTACGACACGGGCCAAGCGCATATGCATATCGTTATGCGCGGGGTGCGCGAGGATGGTAAAGACCTCGTAATACCCCGCGATTATATTTCACGCGGGATACGCGAACGCGCGCAAGAGCTGGTATCGCTTGAACTCGGGCCTGTCAGTGAACTTGAACACCGCCAGCGGATGCAACGCATGGTGCAAGCCAAACGCTTCACCGATCTTGACCGAACCCTGTTGCGGCGCGCGCGCGATGGAACACTGGACCTCGCCAAGCCTGTTCCCAGCGGTCAGGTCTGGCAACGCCAGCTTGAAAAAGCGCGTATGGGACAGCTTGCCAAGTTAGGGCTTGCCGAACCTTTGGGTGGGTCGGAATGGCGCGTCGATCCGGGTGCAGCGGATGCGCTCAAACGCATGGGCGAACGTGGCGATATTATCAAAGCCATGCACCGGGCCATGCGCGAGACAGGCAAAGACCGCCTGATGACAGGCGCGAGCTTGTTTGATCCGGGCGATCTCAACGCGAAGGCACTGACAGGAAAAATCATTGCGCAAGGGGTCGCCGATGATGTGAGCGATCAAGCCTATGTGGTGATCGACGCGACAGACGGAAAAGTCGCCTATGTGAATATCGGACCAAGCGACCGATTGGCCGGGTTTGAGAAGGGTATGATTGTCACGGCGCATCCCGCCTCGCATTCGCCTCGCCCGTCAGATCGCACCATCCATGAGATCGCCAACCAACATGGCGGGATTTACAGCCTCACAAAGCACCTTGAGGAATCCCCGCGCACCAATCCCGAATTTATCAAAGCCCATGTCCGCCGCTTGGAAGCCATGCGGAAAGCCGGTGTGTCCGTTGCCAGAAATTCGGATGGCTCATGGCGCATACCGCCTGATTTTCTCGACAAGGCCGCCGCCTATGAGTTTGAGACAGCGCGCGGCAAGCCCGTGCAGCTTGAAATGGCCTCGCGTCTCAACCTTCCAGCTATGCGCAACGCTATTGGCGCGACCTGGCTGGACGAATATTTGCGCGACCATGCGGACACATCGCAGATGCGCGGCTTTGGCAGCGAGATTGAAGAGGCGCGGATGGCACGGCGGGCCTTTCTGCACCGCCAAGGCATTTTGAAAGAGGTGGGCCAAAAGATCGACGACAAAGTGCTCGTCACCTTGGAACGGCGCGACCTTGAGGATGCCGCCAAAACCCTTGCGCAGAAACTCGGCAAACCCTTCACCCACGCCCCGCAATCGGGCCGGATCAGCGGTCAGTATGTGGAGCGGATCGACCGGGCGAGCGGACGCTATGCGGTGATTGAACGGGCGAAGGACTTTTCCCTCGTACCGTGGCGCGAGGTGATGGACCGCAACCTAGGCAAACAGATTAGCGGCATGATCCGGGGTCAGCAGATTTCTTGGACGCTGACACGCGGTCGGGGAATAGAGTGATAAGAGTGTTCATCAGTACGAAAATGACTTTTGGGAAGTTTATGGCTCAACCACATAAACTTGTTAGAAGTCTGTCGTACGCCAATGGCCAGGTTTTTTGAAGTCTATTACCATGACAGACGAAGGGTACGCAAAACGTGTTCCTGCAATGTCTTTGGTATATCCAGCTCTTTTGCTGTTTGATGCCAAGTCGAGAACGCATCAACGGTCTGTTCAAGAACAATTTTTTCGCGGTTGCGCGGTAACCGTACGAACTTAGCGAGATGTTTCAGGTCTTCGACGGTGAAGTCGCTTGTTTTGCTGTTGATACTCAATTGGTGGAATCTTGTGAAATCACTGCCTTCGGCATGACAAAGATCATAGGCGGGCGTGATATCCCAATTGCCCTGGCGATCCATCATGAAACCAAAGTTCTTCACATGGTCATCCTGATTGCACCCGACCACATTGAATATCACTCGGCGAAACTGCTCTTCAATCGCACTTTGTGGCATGTCCAACTTACGCATGGTTGTGAATAGCTGCTCATAGGAATAGGCGCCGCTTTCATAATAATCAAAATGCGCTGCAGCTGCGAAAGTTTGGACAAATTTCTTGCCGCCCCGTTCGTCACGATCAAAGCGCCTCGTCATGAAATGATTGCGGCCATTCTCACTGAACAGGCGGCTTTCCATCATTTCGATGCCGCAGGCTTTTGCCATGAGGTGATAACTATATTCCAGAAGTCCGTAACCGGACGGGTCGGCCACACCCCAGTCTCCACTGAAAGCAACACCGTCAAATTTAATCAGCCAATGTTCAAAGTCAGCTGGCAGGTCTAACTGTCCTGACCGAACTTCTGTTGTTTCCGGATTATAGGCAATAACGGCTTTCGCCCGAGCACCGCCCGCAGATGTACCGACACTGAGAATATCAAGTAAAGCGGTTTCTTCCTTACCGGGTGTCAGTTTGGTGTTGAGGGTTTCTCTGTCTGCGAAGGCCATTGATGCGAGACTTATGAGATCGCGGATTTCAAGGCGCTTGTCTTTCGTTGCGTCAGTTTCGATGACAGGTTCAAATTCCAGTGCGCCCATGCCGCGTGTGCCGGTGTAGCAAAGACGATCAACAGCATTAAACTCCGTTGGGTCTCTTCCGGTCTGGTCGAGCCAGACATCAATAAGTTTGTTACCGTATTTGTCGGGAAGGCTGTCGGCGATCATGCCGGGAAGCCCATGAAATGATCTGGGATGCAGTCCTTCAAACTGATAAATATAACCCTTGCGAGCGGGCATGTGTATCGGGGCAGGCTCTACGCCCAATTCCACAAATGCAGGATCATATTCAAATCGCGCATAACGTTCGCCATGATCCATTGAGACATAACCGATGGTGGTACTCCACAGTTTGACGGTCGCAGTGCTCATTGGGTTTCATCTCCCCACACAATACCGGATGAGGGAGATGGTTTTTTGCGCTTCCGGGATTTCCCAGCAAGGGCTTCCGCCATTGGAGAGTTAAATGTTTCCGGCAGGAGCGCATCGAGGGCTGCCACCCGGTTCAATGCTTTCAGAATTTTCAGCCAGGTTTCAAACTGGCTGTCCTGACCACCTTCAATCCGGCGGAGTGTGGCAACGCCAATGCCAGCCTCCTTTGCAAATTCGGTTTGAGAATAGCCTTGCGCCTTGCGTATCCTTGCAAGACGCTTTGCAAACTCTTTGAGAATTTCATCTTCTGGTACAAATTCGGAAAGCTTCATCATATCACCTGTGATAGCTTTTAGTATATTTTATCGGTTTTCATATCACAAATGATATTAATTTGGCGATAAAATTTCAAGAGCGTTTTGTGTGAAAAGAGATCATAAGTGATATTTAATAGCGATAATTCACATATTGCATATCACATATGATATTTTATTGACCTCTCCAGAACAAGAATCGCGCGCAAAGACGGGCCGAAAGATAAACGGATATGACCAATCAGGCGACATGTTCTCTCGAAATCTTTGGATTTTGACCTTCGATCTAATAATTCCACACCATGAGACACCTCATAGATCACGCCAGGACTCCAGACATCCCGCTCACCTTAAATTCAGACCAAACCCGCGGATTTCATTTAAATTTCTGCCCGGTTTCCACACTATACGACGGGACTGATCTTGGCTCAATTTGACCTCATAGAAATTGAGGTCAATCCATGTCGCCACAAGGCATTCTATACGGTCACATACTTTCAGTGCTTGCCACTATCGCTGGCGGCCTCTGGTTCGCGACGCAATGGGTGGCCGCACAGTTTAGCTATGACCCATATCTCGGAACGGCTTGGTTCTACGTCCTCGACATTCCCATCTACTATCCGTGGCGCCTCTTCGAATGGTGGTATGCCTTTCACGCTTATGCGCCTGAGATTTTTAGAACTGGCGGAAAAATCGTAGTCGGTGCCACTTTCGCCAGTATCGTCATTGCAGCTCTGCTTTCCGTTTGGCGCGGACGACGCGCCAAAAAGCTAACCACCTTTGGGTCGTCCGAGTGGGCCACAAAGCGCACGATGAAACGCGCTGGCCTGCTCACCAAAACAGGTCTGTTCCTCGGCAAGCTCAAAAGCACTTACATTCGCCATTCTGGACCAGAACACATTATGGCATTTGCCCCGACACGTTCGGGCAAGGGTGTGGGTTTAGTCGTGCCAACGCTTTTGAGCTGGGGCGAAAGTGCCGTCATTCACGACATTAAAGGCGAGAACTGGCAATTGACGGCGGGCTGGCGCTCGACCTTCTCCCATTGCCTGCTGTTCAATCCAACAGACCCTCTAAGTGCAAAATACAATCCGCTTCTCGAAGTGCGCAAAGGCCGCAATGAGGTTCGCGATGTCCAGAACATTGCCGACATTCTGGTCGATCCCGAAGGCGCACTGGAACGCCGCAGCCATTGGGAGAAAACCGGCCATGCTCTTCTAGTCGGCGCAATCCTTCACGTTCTCTATGCGGAGAAAGAAAAGACGCTCGCCCGCGTCGCCAGTTTCTTGTCTGATCCCAGTCGCTCTTTTGAGCGCACTTTATGGGTGATGATGAGCACCAACCACCTCGGCCCCGAAGGGGACGCCCCCCAAACTCATCCGGTTGTCGCGCAAGCAGCGCGTGAACTCTTGAATAAGTCTGAAAATGAGCGCTCAGGCGTCCTGTCAACAGCGATGAGTTTTCTGGGACTATACCGTGACCCAACGGTGGCTGAGGTGACCTCTTCGTGTGACTGGCGAATTGCCGACCTGATCGAAGGCGAAAAACCTATCTCCCTTTATCTGGTCGTCCCGCCCTCTGACATCTCACGCACCAAGCCGCTTGTTCGATTGATCCTCAATCAAATTGGCCGTCGTCTGACCGAAAAGCTGGATGATGAAGCAACAACGGAAAAGCGCCGCCGCGTCTTATTGATGCTTGATGAGTTTCCAGCACTTGGACGGCTCGACTTTTTTGAAAGCGCACTCGCATTCATGGCGGGGTATGGATTGCGAGCGTTCTTGATTGCTCAATCGCTAAATCAGATCGAGAAGGCATACGGCCCCAACAATTCCATTCTCGATAATTGTCATGTGCGCGTCGCCTTTGCGACCAATGACGAAAGAACGGCCAAACGTATTTCTGACGCCCTCGGAGCAATGACCGAGATGCGCGCGATGCGGAATTATGCGGGGCACCGACTGGCGCCTTGGCTCGGTCACGTCATGGTATCCCGTCAGGAATCAGCTCGACAACTCTTGACGCCGGGCGAGATTATGCAGCTTCCGCCCGATGACGAAATTATTCTCGTGTCTGGATATTCCCCCGTTCGCGCAAAAAAGCTTCGTTACTTCGAAGACCAAAATTTTGTCAGCCGCGTTTTCTCCCCTCCCGCGCTGACAGGCCCCGATCATCCCTATGGCGACCGTCCTTCCCCCCGCCTGGATGATTGGGGTCAAGATACCCGCTCTGTCGATGATCGCTTGTTCTCCAAACTCGATGAATCCGCTTCGGCTGGCGACGATGGCGGCAAAGGCCTCAAGCGCGACATCGACACTCCCGAAAAGGCGGCAAACAGCTCAACTGAACACGAACAACACGTCGAGCCGGATGACGCTGATGAAGTTGCCGCGAAACACGCTGCCGATCTCGCGCGCCGCGCCACCATCGCAAGCAAAACATATGGGTTGGATCGCGGCACGCCCGATTTCGACCTGCTGGATTTCTAATCATGGCGTCATCAAACCCCCGCATACATCCTTATTTGAAACCGTCCGTGTTCGCACACCTACAGGCCGCGAAACTCAAACCGGGTCGCACCGAGTCCGATATTGTCAACAAAGCGTTGGCGGCGTTTTTCAGCCACGAACATGATGACAAAAGAGATGCCGCGCTCATCCGCCGTCTGGATCGTCTATCTCGTCAGATCGAAGGATTGGAACGTAAGCAAATCATAGCGGCGGAAGCATTCGCCTTATTCGTTCGTTACTTTCTGACCGTCATTCCCCAAGTCTCGGAGGCCGATAAGAAAGCGGCGCAGGCCGAAGGTCACGCACGGTTCGAGACCTATTTGAACAGCCTCCAATCCATACTCCAAGACGGCGAACCTGTTCTATTCAACAGAATGGAAGATCAGCTTGCGGATGGCTCGAAATTTTTCACCGAAGACGAGTTAGCGCGCCTCCACGAACCAAGGCCGGAGCGCCCTTCAAAAACGGAGGACGCCAATGCAACAGCGTAATCAAGAATCCCTTCTGCGCACACAGTCCATGCTCAAGACGGCAATGGGCGAGACCATTCAGGCCGCATTAGCCGACCCAGCCGTTGTCGAGATCATGGTCAATCCGGACGGATGGCTTTGGTTGGATCGCCACGGAGCCGGACGTCAATGCACTGACACACGCCTATCTCCCGAAAAAGGGGAGCGGATCATCCGGCTCGTCGCAAGTCACATTGGCGCAGAAGTCACGGCCATCACGCCCATTGTCAGCGCGGAGTTGCCCGGTGCAGGCGAGCGATTTGAAGGCGTGTTACCGCCGGTGACGACGGCCCCATGCTTCTCAATCCGTAAGGCTGCCGCCAAAATCTTTTCTCTCGACGATTACGTCAGCGCAGAAACACTTTCAGTCATTCAACGCCAACATCTTCAAACCGCCGTTCGCGAGCGTAAGAATGTCCTCATCGTTGGCGGCACAGGGTCAGGAAAAACGACGTTAGCCAATGCGCTGTTGAATGAAGTCGCAGAAACCGGCGACCGGGTTCTCATCATCGAAGACACCCGCGAATTGCAGTGCGCCACGCCGGATCAAGTGGCGCTACGCACCCGGTTGCCGCACGTCTCTATGGCTGACCTTGTGAAATCGACCTTGCGGCTGCGGCCAGACCGGATCGTGGTTGGCGAGGTGCGCGGTCCAGAAGCCTTAGACATGTTGAAAGCCTGGAATACCGGACATCCGGGCGGTATCAGCACCATTCACGCCAATGACGCCATCGGCGGGCTTTACCGTCTTGAACAATTGGTCGGTGAAGTTGCGGCAAGCATTCCGCGCACTTTGATCGCGCAAGCCATTGACCTTGTGGTCTTCATTGCCGGGCGCGGCAACGCACGGCGCATTGAGTCAATCCGACATGTCACCGGCATTGAAGATACTGGGCATGGATACACAACCTGCGATGTCGCGGACGCCCCAACAAACATCCTCTCTCTTCAATCATCATCAAACAACGGAGCCTAACTATGTCTCTCACCTACCATACCATCCGATCCCTCCATTACGTCGCACTCATATTTTTGTTTTTTCTCCTGTTCTCGGGACAAGCATTCGCAGCCGGTTCGGGGATGCCGTGGGAAGGCCCAATCCAGCAAATCGTCACCTCAATTGAAGGCGACGTGGCGAAAGGCATTGGCGTTATTGCCATCGTTGTGACCGGCCTTGGCATTGCCTTTGGCGACATGGGTAGCGGGATGCGCAATCTCCTGAAAATCGTCTTCGGCCTTTCGATTGCGTTCACGGCCACCAGTTTCTTCCTGTCCTTCTTCTCCTTCGGCGGCGGGGCGGTTATCTAATGATCGACGGTTTCTCCATCCCCGTTCATCGCTCTCTGACCGAACCAATTCTGATGGGCGGCGCGCCCCGTGCAGCGACCATCATGAATGGCACTATCGCCGCTGCGATTGGGCTTGGTCTGCACCTCTGGCACTTCGGGATTCTCTATTGGGTGATTGCTCATAGCGCCTGCGTTTTTGCCGCCAAGCGCGATTACCAATTCGTCGAGGTGCTTATCCGCCATGTCCGTCACAAGGGGTATCTCACATGATGAATCTCTCCGAATATCAGGCCGCCCCTCAATGCCTTGCTGACTATCTGCCCTGGGCCTGCCTAATAGCGCCGGGCGTGGTTTTGAACAAGGATGGCAGCTTTCAGCGAACGGCCGAGTTTCGCGGTCCAGATTTGGATAGTTCCACCGGTGAAGAGTTGGTGTCCATCTGTGCCCGGATTAACAACACCCTCAAACGGTTTGGTTCATCTTGGGCTATCTACTTTGAAGCCGCTCGCGCCCCAGCGCTTGAATATCCAAGCAGTGAATGGCGGGATAAAGTCGCATGGATCATTGATGAAGAACGGCGCTCACTTTTCGAAGGCAGACATGCGAGTGATCTTCTGTTTGAAAGCCGGTTCTATCTAACCTTCTCTTATCTGCCGCCCGCAGACTCAGTGGGCAAAATTGAAGAAGCGCTCATTGAGCGCCCCGAAGATGAAGAACAAATTGGCGCGTCGGATTATCTCGCTCGCTTTCTGCAGGAGACGGACAAAGCGCTTTCACTCTTTGAAACAATTTTTCCAGATGCAAGGTTTCTGAGCGACGAGCAAACACTGACCTATCTACAACACTGCGTTTCCGGTCGGCGCCATCCAGTCAAAGCCCCCAATACGCCGTGTTATCTTGATGCCGTTCTTGGCGGCGCGTCCCTTGTAGGCGGCCTCGAACCCGTACTCGACGATCAGCATTTGCGCGTCGTCACCATTCAAGGTTTTCCGCCTATGACCGAACCCGGTCTCTTGGATGACCTTAACAATCTTGGCTTCTCCTATCGTTGGGTCACGCGCTATCTGCCGATGGACAAGCTGGCTGCAACGAAAGTGCTGACCCGCTATCGGCGGCAATGGTTCGCCAAGCGAAAGTCTCTCATGTCGCTCTTGCGCGAAATGATGACCAATGAAGCCTCGCCGCTGGTTGATACCGACGCAGACAATAAAGCCGCAGATGCGGACGCCGCGCTTCAAACTCTTGGCGCAGATCACGTAGGCTTTGGTTATCTGACCACAGCCATCGTTGTTCAATCCACATCTGCCACCGTCGCAGACGACATGATCCGCGAAGTCGAGCGGATTGTGAACGGGCGCGGATATGTGACCATCAAAGAGACAGTCAACGCGATAGATGCCTGGCTAGGGACTGTTCCGGGTCACGCTTACGCCAATGTTCGCCAGCCCATCGTTCACACGCTAAACCTTGCACATATGATGCCGCTATCGGCTGTGTGGGCCGGTCCATCTCAGAACAAGCACCTTCAAGGGCCACCGCTTCTTTATGCGACGACCGCCTCGCAAACGCCGTTCCGTGTGGTGCTCCATCAAGGCGATGTCGGACATACTTTGATTGTCGGGCCAACGGGCGCGGGCAAGTCTGTTTTGCTTTCGATGCTGGCCTTACAGTTCCGACGCTATGCGGACGCGCAGATTTTCATATTCGATAAAGGCGGATCGGCCACTGCCGCGACTTTGGGCGTAGGCGGAGAGCACTTCCAATTGGGAGGCGATCACGGATTGTGCTTCCAGCCACTTGCGAGAATTGACTCTGAAACGGAACGGGCTTGGGCGCTTGAATGGCTGTGCGGCCTTCTTTCCCACGAAGGGCTGACCATTGAACCTGACATCAAAGAGGCGATTTGGACGGCGCTAACATCGCTCGCAAGCGCCCCGCAGGTTGAACGCACCATGACGGGCTTGAGTGCCTTGTTGCAATCCAATCGTCTCAGACAAGCCATTGAACCTTACACGCTCAAAGGCGCGCATGGATCTTTGCTGGATGCCGACCACGAAAGCATTGGATCGAATGATTGGCAGTGTTTTGAGATGGAAGAGTTGATGCACCAGAAGTCTCTAGTGCCTCCCGTTCTCTCCTATCTCTTTCATCGTTTGGAGGATCGGTTTGACGGAAAGCCAAGCCTACTCATTCTTGATGAAGCTTGGGTCTTTCTTGACGATCCGTTGTTTGCAGACCGCATCCGCGAATGGCTTAAGGTCTTGCGGAAGAAGAACGTCTCTGTGGTCTTCGCTACGCAATCTCTCAGTGACATCGCTACAAGCAAAATAGCTCCTGCGATCATTGAATCGTGCCCGTCGCGTATTTTCCTGCCCAATAACCGAGCCTTGGAGCCGCAACAGCGCAAAGCCTATACAGGGTTCGGCCTTAATGACCGGCAGGTCGAGATCATCGCGCAATCAACGCCAAAGCGCGATTACTACTTCCAGTCCCGAAACGGCAACCGCCTATTCGATCTGTCCTTGGGACCAGTCGTGCTAGCGTTTTGCGGTGCATCTTCAAAAGACGATCTGAACGCTATCGCCGAGATTGCGTCAACGAGTCCGAACGGCGCGTTTGCCGAACGCTGGCTGGAAGCACGCGGCCTGAATTGGGCCGCTGACCTCATTTCTGAGGACGCCCAACAAGAGAAAGGAGACGCGCTATGCGCCGAAGACTAATTTCAACACTCATGATCGTTTTAATGGGGATCGCACCCCTTCAACCCGCTCACGCCTTCTTTGGATTTGGCGGGGTGGTATTTGACCCGACAAATTACGGGCAAAATCTGCTGACCGCCGCGCGAACGCTGCAAACCGTCAACAATCAGATTCAACAGCTTCAGAATGAAGCTGACATGATCGTCAATCAGGTTAAGGATTTGACCAAGCTGGATTTTGACTCCCGCCAGCATTTGAACAGGCTGTTGCAAGAAATATCGACTTTGACGGATCAGGCGAAGGCAATGTCGTTTGAGGTGCAGAAAGCCGATCAAGTCTTCAAAACAAAGTACCCAGAAGATTACGCGAACCTCTCAAGTCAGCAAATCATTCAAAATGCTGAAAGCCTCTGGAAGACATCGCGTTCGTCTCTGCATGACGCGCTGTTGATGCAGTCCAAAATTGCGGAAACGGTTCGTGCAGATACCTCCGTACTCGACACACTAATGCGCGAAAGCCAAGGTGCAGGAGGCAATCTCGCTGCCGCTCAAGCGGGCAATCAGATCATGGCTCTCTCCGCAAAACAGACCATGCAATTACAGGAATTGACCGCATCGCAATTCCGGGCGGAGACGCTTGAACGCGCCCGTCGCTTGCAGATCGAACGGGCCGCCAAAGTTCGGCATTCGCGCTTTGTCGGCGGTTCAACTGCCTATTCCGGCAACTAAGACTTTCAGGAGCGAGCGGCCATGAATGACCTCGGTATAATAGATCAATTCCTCCAAACATTCTCGACCTATATTGACAGTGGTTTTGGGCTGCTCGCTCCTGATGTTGCTTTCCTGACAACAGCGCTCGTTACAATCGACATTGTGCTTGCAGGATTATTCTGGGCCTTTGGAAATCTCGACAATATCGTGGTCGGGTTTTTGAAGAAGGTTTTGTATATTGGTTTCTTCGCTCTACTCCTGAACCAGTTTCCATTGCTGGCGAATATTATCTTTGAAAGTTTCGCCCAGCTTGGACTGAACGCCACAGGCGGGACGATCACGGCGGCTGACCTCTTGCGTCCCGGATTTGTCGCCGGCACAGGGTTTACCGCTGCGCATCCATTACTGGATGAAATTGCCGACTTGTCTGGCCCCGTCGCATTCTTCGTCAACATCGTCACCATTGCGATACTTGCACTCGCATGGCTGATTACGCTTTTCGCTTTCTTTTTCCTCGCCATACAGATTTTCGTCACGATCATTGAGTTCAAGTTGACGACACTAGCTGGATTTGTCCTTGTCCCGTTCGCGCTCTGGAACAAAACGTCGTTCCTTGCCGAAAGGGTGTTGGGTAACGTCATTTCCTCTGGAATCAAACTTATGGTGTTGGCCATTATTGTCGGCATCGGGTCGACGCTCTTTGGCAATGTCACTTCTGGGTTCACACCCGGTAATATCACACTAGAAGACGCCGCCGCTGTGATCCTCGCATCATTGGCACTTCTTGCGCTTGGAATCTTCGGACCCGCTATCGCAACGGGCCTCGTTTCTGGAGCACCGCAATTGGGTGCAGGCGCGGCCGTTGGAACCGCCGTAGGCGCAGGTGCGGCAGGCTTTGCAGCAGCAAGCGTTGGCGGTGCTGCTGCGTCAGCGGCCACGCGCGGTGCGGTTGGTGCGGTAAAAGCCGGGTCTTCAATGGCAGGCGGTGCAGCCATGTCTTACTCAATGGGCAAAGCCGCATCCGGGCAAGGCGGTATCAAAGGCGCGGCGTCCGGTGTGAGCGCAGTTGCACAGGCTGGCGCAGGATCGGTCGCCAATGCCGCTAAATCCGCCGCTGCCAAAGTGACCGATCCCGTCAAACAATCGTTCAAGTCTGGAAGTCGCGGCGCGATCACCGCAACTGGCGGCAAGATCTCCGGTGGTGACGCCAGCGCGGCCACCGCTGCGCCGACCAATGGACAGCCCGATTGGGCCAAGAAAGCCAACCGCAACCAATTGCAACGCGATGCCGGTCTCGCCGCCACCTCCACTCTACGCGACGGAGATAGAGGCGGTTCAGGAGACGGCCCGCGACTGAAACAAGATGAGGAGTAATTTTATGTGGAAACGCAATCAAACCGCATACGGACGAACGGAAGCCCCTGTAACACCTTATCAGAAGGCAGCGCAGACCTGGGATGACCGGATCGGATCAGCTCGTGTTCAAGCCAAGAACTGGCGGATCATCGCTATACTGTCTCTCTTGTTTGCGATTGCCATGTCCGCTGCCTTTGTCTGGCGGTCATCTCAGAGCATTATCACGCCTTATGTGGTGGAACTCGAACAGAACGGATCGGTTCGCGCCGTCGCGCCGAGTGTCGCGAAATACAAGCCAACGGACGCGCAGATTGGCTACCAGCTTGCCGAATTTATTAAGAAGGTTCGCTCTGTCTCGATAGACCCAATCGTTCTGCGTCAGAATTGGACAACTGCCTATCACTTCGCGACCGATCAAGCGGCGCTAACGCTTAACGAATATGCACGCGACAATGATCCGTTTCAAGACGTTGGGCATCGCTCCGTTTCTGTTCAAATCGCCAGCGTTGTTCGATCTTCTGACGACAGCTTTGATCTGCGCTGGCGTGAGACCGCTTTTCGCGATGGCGTGAAACTGACCACAAACACCTACACCGCCAACCTTTCCATAATTCTTAAAACGCCAACGGATGAGCAAACGCTGCATCAGAACCCGCTCGGTATCTACGTCCACGGCATCAACTGGTCGAAAGACCTCATCCGAGGAGAATAATCATGTACAAGAACCTTATAATCTTATCGCTTACCACGACGCTCGGCGCATGCACAACGCTTGGTGCCAAAACCGTAGCCGACTTCAAACTCGATGACGCAGACTTTATCGAAGCCGTCTACTCGCCGAGTGAGGCAAACGTTGATACTGCGCCGCTTGAGCGGATTGAGCCACTGGCATTGCCCGGACAGCTAAAGCCGATCGAAGACCGCAAAGTTGCATCCGTCCCAAAACTCCGACCAGACCTCGCCATTGACCGCGCCAATGCGACCGCTGCGATTGAACCCGATCAGGACAGTTTTATCAACGCAATCCAGATTTACCCTTACACTGTTGGCGCACTTTATCAGGTTTACTCGGCGCCCAAACAGGTCACAGACATAGCCTTGCAGCCCGGCGAAGAACTCATGTCTGTCTCAGCGGGGGATACAGTCAATTGGATTTTAGGAGACACGGTGTCCGGGATTGGCGACAAAGAACAGGTGCATATTCTCATCAAGCCAATTGCACCAAGCCTCACGACCAATCTGATTATCACGACTTCCAAGCGAACCTATCATGTGGAACTGAAATCGTTCCGGGAAACCTATATGGCTGCTGTGTCCTGGCGTTATCCGCATGAGGAACTGGTGCGGCAACGCGCTCAGTCTTCCAAGCGTGCCAAAGACGCTGCACAAACCATAGAGCGGCGTTTGCAAGTTGACCGATTGAACTTCCGATATGAGATCAAGGGCGACCGCCCGCATTGGCGGCCATTGCGTGCCTTCGATGATGGTCGAAAAGTATTCATCCAATTTCCTGCGCGTTTGGATCAAGGAGAGGCACCACCGCTCTTTGTCGTTGGACGCAATGGTCAAAGCCAGCTCGTCAATTACCGCATCAATGGGTCTTACTATGTCGTGGATCGGCTCTTCGGTGCCGCGGAATTGAGGTTGGGTGAGAAAGACCAAAGCGTTGTTCGCATCATTCGCAAAGACCCTAAAAGGACGCGCACAACACGCGCAGCAAGGGATGACGCATGAATCAGGAAAAGGAAGAGGTAGGTCGCCTTGCTATTCGTGCGAAGCCAAGGCCCGTCAGACGTTTCAACCGTAGAGCGCTCATTGCAATTTGCGGCGTTACCGGAATTTTCATTTTGAGCGCCGCAGCGATTGCGTTCCGTGATGACAGTGGACCGGGCGGCGGCTCGTCACCGGAACTTTTCAAGACGAACAGGAACATATTGCCCGATCAAATTACGGCAATGCCCGCTGACTATTCGGACATCAAACCCAAACTTGGCCCGCCTTTGCCCGGTGATCTTGGCCCTGCCTTTATAGGCCAACCGTCTTCCTTGGACACACCACAGGATAACCCATTCCAGTATCAAGGCGCGCCAACGCAAACCACCGCACAACCGGCGCCTGTTGATGCGGCGTTAGGCGCACCGCTTTTCTTTGTGCAGCATGACGACAATCGCTCTGTTCAAACGCAGGCAGCAATCACGCCGCCATTTACTCCGTCTCTTGACCAATTCAACGCCCTACCGTTGCAAGCGCAAGCTCAGGGCGGCACAGCATCGCAGACACCGTTTGACCAAAACCGTCAGGATCGGAAAGAGGCATTTTTAACGCGCGACGCTGATAGCGACATTTACAATCCCAACCGATTGCAAACCCCTATCTCTCCTTATCAGGTCCTGGCTGGGACGATCATTCCCGCCAGTTTGGTCACGGGTCTCAACTCGGATTTGCCGGGGCAGATCATCGCCCAGGTCACGCAGAATGTTTATGACACAATATCCGGACAACATTTGCTCATTCCCCAAGGGTCGCGCCTCATTGGTCAGTATGACAGCGTAATTGCCTTCGGTCAGTCGCGCGCACTGGTCACATGGCGTCGTATCATCAGGCCGGATGGAACATCCTTGGTTCTGGAAAACCTTCCCGGCACTGACCTATCGGGATTTGCGGGGTTGAAGGACCGTGTGGACAATCACACACTCCGGCTTTTTGGTGCGGCGGCACTTTCGACCGTTCTCTCAGTGGGTAGCGAGCTTGGCCGCGACTCCAATGATAGCGACATCATCGAAGCCATCCGTGACGGCGGCCAACGCACATTCAATCAAGCCGGCCAACGTATCGTCAATCGCCAACTCAATGTTCAACCCACGATCCGGGTGCGTCCTGGCTGGCGCCTTAATGTCATCGTGAACAAGGATCTTGTTTTGAATCCCTATGAAGGCTGACTCATGACCCAATCTCTCAAAATCGGGAAATTGCCCGACACTACACCTGTCAAACATACAATCAGCGTTGAGCCTGATTTGGATGACATTCTTAAAAGCTACGCCGAGATTTATGAACAGACTTATGGCGAAAAAGCGAGCGTTCCAGCGCTCATTCCATCCATGCTGCGTGCTTTCATTGCGTCCGACTCCGGATTTAAAAAGACCTTGAGAGATGCGCAATCATCCTGACTTGTCAGCAGTAAAGGAGTAAACCTATGGCAACCATCGGACAGTTTCGTCCCGTCAATGACGGCTTCGAAGGAACCATATCAACTTTGAGCATGGCTCGAAAAGTTAAGTTCGTGCCAAACACGGAAAAGAAGCATGAAGACAGCCCCGACTTCTTCGTGAAAACCGGCCAGTGCGATCTCGGCTTTGCGCGTCGCAAGACAGCCCAAGGCGATGAAGGCCGGTCCTATCTTCAAGTCTTCTTGGATGACCCGAGTTTTCAGGAGCCTATTTGGGCTGCGCTATTTGAAAGCGATGGAAAGGCCGATTTGGTTTGGTCTAGGAAGAAAGTAGAGGGGGTCCAAGATTGAGAAAGCATCGTTTTACGCGCAATTAGGGTTAGATTCGAAGATGGTCCATTTTCTCACGGAGCCAACTGATCCAGCGTTGCAGGAACATGACCTTTGATTGAGAAGGCCTACAGACTTGATCGGTTGGTTGCCATTCCCTGATATCTGCCAAAGGGTCTCCGACTTCAGTTTCCGGATGGTGCGAACAGCTCGTATTTACCAGATACTGTGACAAAATATTCGGTTCTTTGAGCGTTCCTGTATTTCCATCGTAAACCAGCCAACGGAGTGCGTTTGTCGATGGAAACCATGGCGTAAGAAGAGCAATACCGAATCCTACAGCAGTTGATGCCAAAACTCCGTTTGGCCAAATCACCTGTGGTTGAGGCCCTGCATCCCCGTATTGATTTGCTTCCTCGGCGATGCGTTCATCGGTCACAATATTGCAACAACGTAGGCAATGAGTTCCCGGCAGTGATTGTACAACCTGACCAGAGATCGCGAAATCGCCATTATCCAGTTCTGTTACAACCATCCCTATGTCGATATAGGGTATGAGATTACGACGACAAAAGCGTTCCAGTTCATCACGTTGTGCGAACGAATCAACTGCGTCAAAAATAATATCGCATTCGGAGAGCGCATCAGTTGCTTCCTGCCACCGACGCCTTAATGCCGTGACGGTGGCATGAGGATTGCCGCGGAGAATTTGGCGTCGAGCGATTTCGACCTTTGCTCTCGTGTTGCCTAGATTATCAGCTTCCAAATCATTCGGTTCGCTTCCGACGAAGCGATGACGGTTGCTTTCTTCAATAAAATCGTCGTCGACAACAACGAAATGGCCAATGCCTATGTGCCCAAACTGCTGTCCAAAATGCGATCCACCTCCGCCATAGCCAACGATACCTATTTTGGAATCCTTCAGTTTTTCAGAGGAGTCTTTGCCTAAAAATGATTGCCGCGAATAATCAGTCATAGGACGCAACCCAACTCTTAATGCGGGGACCGATGACGATAAACTTATTCACAGCGATTGGACCGGTAGTTTTGTTGAGCCATACGTGTCCAAATGCGGCATTGTTGCTTAGTACTAATGCACCGTGCGGGCACTCGGGACGGAATTTAAAAAAGTCAGGAACAAACTTTTGCGCTTCTCTAAGATCTACACCACTAAAACGTGGAATACCGTTTCCGCCGTGTTCGTGAATGTGAAAGAGCGATAGTTTTGTTTCATGCGCCCAAGCGACCGCATTAAACATGGCATCGGGCCCAAGCATTGCTCCTACGGAGGGATCATTCAGATAATCGGTATCCGGCACACTTTGGTAGCTATGGGCAAGAAGTGTACAGTGCGACGACGTAAGTGAGAGTCCCGCACCTAGAAAACCAACGCGCTCATGCGCATATGGATGAGATCGCCGTAAATCTAAACGGATTTGCTGCAATAGATCAGACGTCATCTTCAACTTGATCATCATGCCACTCCTTGCAGATGAGCAAGGATTTCATCGCGCCACAAATTCTGCCCTTGAACTTTGTATGATGGCGCCCACCATGAGCGACCTATAAGATGATGCTGCGTCCAGTTTTTTCCAGAACCAGCGTTTAACTGCATTGCGTAAAGCAGCCGGCTGCTGCCGTACCCAAGCAGGTTGAAAGGCACGAACAGTGCATCCAGATTCATCTCAGTATCGCCAATCCCGATTCCCAGCGAAGGCAGGAAAACACATTGCCCACCGCGTTCGTCGATCAACTGCGCGCCAGCGCAGAAAGACTGGATGGCATGCAGTTGATCATTCGGCGGCATTATGAAGCACCTCCGCACGCTGGTGTTGCGAAGACCTTAATGCCGTCAAACACCGCAATTGAATCGCCAGGCTTAACCTGCACAAGCTTTCCAACTGCATTAACGTAAGACAATGCGTATCCGGCTGGAATGCCAAGTAGCGCGACTAACTTTGCCAGAAGGTAGGAGCCACGACGAATTTCCTGTTCGCGGTCGCCATCGACGCAAACCGTCACAGTTGCGTCTTGTGTGTAATACCGCTCCGTTTCACGACCCAAGAAAGATGTGACCGAATTCTCGTCCAATGGTTCGTCGGGTGCATTCTTTTTTTCGAGTACAATAATCTTGTCGTCGGGTATGCGAGCAACCTTCCGCAATGCTGGTTCGCTCAACCCTTCAAAAGGTAAATCATATACTACTTCGTCAATTGCGATGGATTTCAGACCATCGAGTTTTCCAGCGACAAAGTGCAACAGTTCACCACGTCCGAGGTCGATTGCCTCATCATCATCGAGAGACCGGGTACCAGGGAACGTCAATTCAGACATCCTGTGGTCCAAGGTTGGCAAGAGGCCAGCTTTACGGAGAACCTCGTCTACCTCGACAACTTGCCGATCAAATTCCAACTCTCGAAATTCCAAGGTCTCATCGGCAATGAAAGCCTTGAAGCTCGCTGTGCCCGGTTGATCGGGCGGATGTACAGTATGGGTCATTGTGCGCCTCCTTTACATTTAGCTTGATTGCTTGAAGCACAATCGACTCATATCTGCCGATTCTCTCAATGTCAACTAAACGCACATAATAATTGTGCTTTAAATACACATTTGTTATTTGAACCTGCTTTGTGATTGTGCGTTTGCTTGACATTTTGTTTCGGAGCGCTGATAACAAGGCGATGGAGATTTCAGCTTTCAACGAAAAAATTGGCGAGAGGATTAGAGACCTGAGGAAGGCGAAAGGCCTGACACAGGATAAGTTCGCCATCATTGCAGGCTTATCACGAGGCACTATTGCTAATATCGAGACCGGGCGGCAAGCAGCATCCGGACATCAATTATTCCATCTAGCGGCCATATTGGGCGCCGTTACGATGGATGACATTTTTCCAATGCTTCCGGCCGAAGACGAAGCAGATAGCAGTGAGTTGCCTATTCATAGAGGTCCGGACCTGAGTGACGCGCAATATGCCCAGATACAAGCCGCCGCTCGTAGCGTCCGTTAGATTAAATTGATGACGACTAGGCAACTAATTTCACGCGAGGACTGCGAAGAGGCGGCAAGGCAAGTTCTACTAAGGCATGGCATTGATCGCTGGCCAATCAAGGTAGATCGGGTTGCAAAACGAGCAGGAATTAAGGTTCAGTATTCGCCGCTAGACGACGAACTCTCGGGCATGGCATTTTACAAAGACGACGTTGCAGTGATCGGGGTTAATGCGCGTCATCATGTACGCAGGCAACGCTTTACCATTGCTCATGAAATCGGCCATTTTAAACTTCATGATGAAGTCTTGCGAAAAGGCATGCACGTGGACAAAGTAATTACCATGCTGAATCGTGATACGAACTCTGCATCGGGAACAATCAGTATAGAGATTGAAGCGAACCAGTTTGCAGCTGAGTTGCTTATGCCGAAAGATCTGGTTTTACGGTATATGGAAGAGGCAAGCCTCGACTATGGATGCGTACCCGACGATGAGGCAATAGAAGCAATGGCACGGGCCTTCAATGTGAGCGCAACAGCGATGACCTATAGGATCGCTAAAGTATTGTAGGGTGCATCGACTGTGGCGTTCGTTTTTTACGATACTGAAACAACAGGAACAGAGGTTCTCTATGATCAGGTTCTTCAGTTCGCCGCGATTCTGACCGATGACGATTTAAACGAAAAGGAACGCTTCGAAATTCGATCGCGTCTCCAACCACATATTGTTGCAAGCCCTGGTGCCATGAACGTGACAGGCGTCACTGCGGCACAATTGGATGATCCCTCATATCCAAGCCAATTCGAGATGGCATGCGAAATACACCGGACACTCAGCGATTGGGAACCGGCACAGTTTATCGGCCATAATTCAATTGCCTTCGATGAAGTCCTGCTGCGATCCCTTTTCTACAAGTCGCTACTACCTGTTTATCTCACTAATATGAACGGTAACAGCCGCCTCGATACGATGAAGATGCTGCAACAGGTTTCAATATATGAGCCTGACAGCATAACATTTCCAATCGCTCCTAATGGCCGTAAGATTTATAAACTCGACCAATTGGCTCCAGCAAATGGCTTCAATCATGCCAACGCACACGAAGCCATGTCTGACGTTGAAGCAACCATTTTCATGTGTCGCAAAGTACGCGACTTAGCGCCAGAGACTTGGTCGCGGTTTATGCGGTTCTCCAATAAAGGATCAGTGCTTGATTTCTGCGAAAATGAAGATGTTGTTGGACTGACTGAGTTTTATTTTGGCCGGTCATACACATTCCTTCTGCATAAGCTTGGTATCAATCCGGACAACCCAAATGAGGTGATCTCCGTCGATCTACAGTATCTACCTAGTGATTTTGAGGAAAAGACAAACGAAGAGATCGCACGCATGATTGGCAGCAGCCCTAAGCCAATCCGTCGCGTTCGAGCAAACGCATTGCCTGGACTGATTGACGCTGATGACGCTCACCCTCAGTCAAAACTTGCGGACTTGTCATTCGCAGAGGTCGAAGATCGAGCTAATCAGTTCATGCAATCGCAGGCGCTAAAACAAAGATTATTGAATATTTTTACTGAGCAATTGCCCGAATATGAAGTTTCGCCTCACGTTGAAGAGCAAATCTACGACGGATTTCCATCGCCCGCCGACCAAGAAAGGCTTCGAAACTTTCATGAGACCGAATGGGCAAATAGATACAATATTGTTTGTCAGATAGAAGACACCCGTTATCGCGAACTCGGCGAGTTCTTGATCTACACAGAAAGTCCAGAACATATCAATGAAGTCCGCCGCTCGATTTGGGCACAGTTCGTAGAAAATCGACTTTTGGGCCAAGGTGAAACATGCAAAGCTTTGACTTTGCCAAAGGCGCTTGAAGAAGCAAATGATCTCATTGCTAATGCTGGAGATGAAAAGCTAGGTCTCCTTAACGGCCATCGTGAACGCCTAATTTCGTTACTTGATCAACTATCTGGAGGCATGGAAGAGCTTCACTGAAGGCCTCTTTGCAACGCCTCAGCCAGCTCATGAGCTACTACGCTTTTCCAAGAGTTGCGCCGCTTTTTCAGCCAAATCAGAGAGTGTGTGATTAGTCAGATGCGCATATCGCGCTGTTGTCTCTGCCTGAGTGTGACCGAGCATAGCGCCAATCATCGGCAGGCTCGCACCGTTTGAGGCGAGAATGCTGGCAAAGTTATGTCGGAGATCATGAATGCGGACATCGTGAAGACCCGTTCGTTTTCTAACTTCATTCCAAATTTTGGGCAGTCCTTTATACCAATCATCTATTTGAAGTGATGGGAAAACGAAATCACTGCTCATAAGTCGGGGTTGCGTTTGAATTATATCCAAGGCAGCCCTTGAAAACGGTATAACCTTGGCGCCAGTTTTCGATTTACCAAATGAGACAAAGCCGCGCTCGAAATCAATTTCAGACCATTTGAGGGTTTCAATCTCGTTGCGGCGACAGCCGGTTAACATCAAAACCCGAATAATGGAGCAACCTTTCTGATACTTTGGCATCGTCTCCATCTCGGTCAAAACTGTCTCCAGCTTAACCTGCTCTTCTTTTGTCAGGTATCGTTCTTTTCTTTTGTCCGGCGCTATGCGGACACCAAAAGCGGGGTTGCGTTCGATCAATTCCTCACGGACGGCGTAACTTAGAACGCTCGATAAGATTCGAACGACCCTTCCTGCTGTTCCTGGACCACCTGTTACGCGCGCGCCCCCGTTTTTTAGTCTTCACATCGGTTGCGGTTTTGCCGGTGGTAATATCATCCCGCATTTGTTGAATGTCTTTTTTTGTCAAATCACCGATTTTAATGTCGCCGATGAGTGGCTTTATATGTCGTAAAATTTGATTGGCATTGGATTGAACATTCTTTGGGTTTCTCGGAGTTCCATATCGCGCTCCGCGCATCCGCGAGTATTTGGCGTCAGTGGCAAGCCACTTATCGCAAAGTTCACTGATAGATAATTCAGCCGCTTTGGTTGCAGCCTCGGCTTTTATTCTATCACGTTCTTGTTGAACGAGATCACTACCGGATTGCATTTGGGCAATGGCTTCCAAAGCGTTCTTTCTCGCTTGCACGAGATTGATTGCGGGATATGACCCGATTGTCATCTTTCGCAACTTTGCTGATCGACCGGAGCCAATCCGCCGTTGCACGATGAAAGCAACTTTGCCTTTGGCGTAAAAGCGGACACCAAAACCTTTTGGGGATGTATCCCAAACCGTTGTGTCTTTGCCTTTGTTGTCGAAGCCATCTATAATCTTCGTTGTCAGTTTCATTGTTTGCGTCATAACACTACCTTTCCAAATTACGCTGGAAAATCAACGCATTGTCGAAGATGTGATACCTAGCGCGGTGAACTTGCACTCGCGGCCAAATCTGGCTCGTTAGGTATCACATAGGTATCACCATACAGGGAAAACCCAGTAAACGGACAGTCGGAAATTCAAGGTTTTTAATTCTGAATCAAGGACTTAGTGACTTTGCGTGACTTACCGTGATTTAGAAAATACGTTCTCCGAAGGCAGAGGCCAGAGGTTCGAATCCTCTTGGGTGCACCAAATTTTCTTACATATATCATATATTTATAGAATTTCACGAAAACGTAAAAAATCAAATAGTACGCACTATGTACGCATAACGTCCAAATTTGCAGT
>CALLCD010000179.1 GCA_938049795.1 uncultured Hyphomonadaceae bacterium
TACACGCTCAGCCTCGACCATGCCCAGCGCAATGATGATTTCTCACCAGCCATCTTCCAGGTGAGTGTAGATGGCCAGATCGTCGCCACCATCACGCCCGAACGCGGCACCTCCAACACCTTCTCCATCGACCTCGACCTAGACGCAGGCGAGCACACAATCGGCCTCGTCGAGATCGGACAGAGCAATGGCCGCGGCTCACTGATCGACAATGTCTCCCTCGTCGCAACAGGAGCCCCCCTCCCCCCGCCGCCGCCGCCCAATGCACAGACACTCTCATTTGAAGGCGAATCTGGCGGACGCTTTGTCAATCTGGAGGCGGGCGAGTGGGCCGCACCTCTCCGGGTATTGCCGCTTGGCGACTCCATCACACTCGGAATCCGGGTGGCACCAAGCGATAATAATGACACAAGCCTAGGCGGATATCGGGATGACCTGTTCGAGGCCCTTCTTGGAGAGGGCATTCTGATTGACTATGTCGGATCAAAATCGGCTGGTCCAGGCACTCTGCTGGATCAATCCCATGAGGGAACAGCAGGGATCCGCGCTGATATGCTGGCAGCCGACTTGCCGGGGCAGATCGGCACCTTTGATCCAGACATTGTTCTGCTTATGGCAGGCACCAATGACAGCCGGCAAGATCCGGTAAACTCCGGTCAGACCAATCCGCAGGATTTGCTCAACATCATCAATATCGTGCTTGCTCAAAACCCCGAGGCGCAGATCTTCGTCTCTACACTGCTCCCCCAGGAGCCCGACGGAGGCCGCAACACAGCCGCTTTACCCGCCATCGCTGAAACCAATGCAGGTATTGTCCAGCTCGTTGCCGACCTCAATGCAGCCGGCCAGACCAATATCCATCTGGTCGATAATAACGATCTCTCACTGTCATTCATCAGCGATCTCGGGCCAAACAACATCAATGATGTCGGCGTCCACCCGACCGATGCGGGCTATGCCGAGCTTGCCCGGCAGTGGTTCGACGCTCTCAACAATGTCTTCGATGGTCTGCCCGGTGGCTTATCGGGCGATTTGAATAGCATTGATCCGGGTGTTCAAAACATCATCGGCGCCAATGGCAATGATCTGCTCATCGGCAATGGCCAGACAAATGCAATAGATGCAGGCGCCGGGAATGATATCCTAGACGGCGGTACCGGAGATGACCTTCTGACAGGCGGCTCCGGACGCGATATCTTTGTCACCTCGGCGGGCAACGACACAGTTACAGACTTCGAGATCGGCACAGATTTTGTCGATCTGGACGGGACTGGAATCTCCACATTGTCCGACTTGCTCAACAATGCAGATGATACCGGCGCGGCAACAACTATTTCCTTCGGTGCGAACACCATAACGCTGGACGGCGTCTCACTCGCCCAACTCACGAGTGATGCATTTATCTTCGATGAAGGTGGCGACGCGGGCCTGGCCGTTGTGCCAATCCCACAATTTGCAACCATCGGTGCGTTCGACACCTCCATCAGCGACGACAGTGCAAACTCGCCAACGACACCGGCTTCCGCATCAGACACTTATGGCGCGACCTCGTTCGACGACTTGCAGAATGATTTTGTGTTTGCACCCGTTACAGACGATTATCTCGTTTGATATCGAACTCAGAAAATTGCTATAACGGGTCTCGCTCTGGGAGGCTGTGCCGTCGCATATCTTGTACTCATTCTGGGAGACCAGCTAACTCACTCAATCACGGCACTGTCAAACGCCAATCGTCAGACCGATACGGTTCTCATGGTCGAAGTGAGGGAAGAGGCGACCTATGTGCGTCACCACAAAAAGAAGATCGCATTTGTGTTCTCTGCCATGCGGCACTTTGCTAGAGAATTGCGCAAGGAAGGCTGGTCAGTCGAATATGTAACGCTGGACGATCCGGAAAACACCGGCTCGATCTTCAGTGAGGTCGAGCGCGCGTTAAAGCGGGGCGAGTATCGCGGCGTTCTGGCCACCCATCCCGGCGAATGGCGCCTGCAATCGGATATTCTGACATGGCATATGCGGCTTGAGACCTTTGTTGCGATCTACGCCGACGAGCGGTTTATCTGTTCACGGACCGAATTTGAAGACTGGGCGAAGGGGCGCAAACAGCTCCGTATGGAGTATTTCTATCGCGAGATGCGCCGCAAGACAAACCTCTTATTGGACGGCGACCAACCCGCCGGCGGAAAATGGAACTTTGACACAGAAAACCGCAAGCCAGCTAAGGCGGACCTGTTCATGCCGTCACCTTTACAAGTCAAACCGGATCTGATCACCGCCCCTGTCCTTGAGCTTGTCGCAGATCGGTTCGCAGACCATTTCGGCGACCTCACCCCGTTCTGGTTTGCGGTCACGCGCACACAGGCCGAGGCTGCACTAGACCATTTCATCGACACCGCCCTACCCCGCTTCGGTGACTATCAAGACGCCATGCTGGAGGGGGAGAAATATCTCTATCATTCGGTCCTCTCCGCCTACATCAATATTGGATTTCTAGACCCGCTAGAGGTCTGCAAACGGATTGAGATTGCGTGGCAGGAAGGCGATGTCCCCCTAAATGCCGCCGAGGGGTTTATCCGCCAGATCATCGGCTGGCGCGAATATGTGCGTGGGATCTACTGGCTGAAAATGCCGGACTATGTCGAGGAAAATTTTTTCGGCAATACCCGGCCGCTGCCGGACTTTTACTGGACCGGCGACACCGACATGGCCTGTATGCGCGCGGCGATCACTCAGACCAAGCAAGACGCCTACGCGCACCATATCCAAAGACTGATGGTGACCGGAAATTTTGCGCTGCTCGCGGGCATTGACCCAAAAGAGGTACACGAATGGTATCTTGCCGTTTATGCCGATGCCTATGAGTGGGTCGAACTGCCCAACACGCTCGGGATGAGCCAATTTGCAGATGGCGGCCTGCTCGGCTCAAAGCCCTATGCGGCGAGTGGGAACTATATCAATAAAATGTCCGACCACTGTAAAAATTGCACCTATAAGGTCAAAGAGAAAACCGCCAAAGACGCCTGCCCGTTCAATCCGCTCTACTGGGATTTTCTCCATCGCAACAGAGACAAACTCGCCGCAAATCCGCGCATGGCGCAAATGTATCGCACATGGGACAAGATGAGCGATGACAAACAAGCCGCCTACCTCGCAAGCGCCCAAACTGTACTCGGCAGGCTTTAAACCAAAACGTCCCACCCAGTGACCCCAACTAAAGCGCGCCCCTCCCATAAAAAAAGCCGGAGCGATAAAACTCCGGCTTTCTTCAAGATTAGATTCTACCCTTAGAACGTGCCTCGCACACCAAGGAAGAAGAACCGTCCACGTGGCCCGACCGGACGTGTAAGCCTCCCAAGGAATGGCTCCTGATCAGTGAAGTTGCTGACACCGCCATAGAAGCCAAGCCGCTCGGAGAAGTCATAATTGACGCTAAAGTCCTGCTCGAAACCATTGCCCGTAAACAGCTGGGATGGATCAGCCAAACCAACATTGTCCGAGACGACGACTTTGCCATCAACAATCTCGACATCAGTCGCCGCAGCGTTTGAGAACTGCAAAGCTGAGTCCTCGAACCGGCCAGTCCAACCGACATTCCATTTACCCAGCTCCCAATTGATACCAAGATTGAGAATGAGTTCCGGATTGTTAACCACGCCGAGAAGATCGCTGACAGTGGCCTGGTCGGCAATCAGAAGCAGTTGCTGAAGCAGATCAGGCTCAGCCGCAATTGTCTGTGCAATGACAGGGTCACTTTCCGTAAACCGCTCAATAAACCGTGTGCCAACAACTGACGTCTGGATAGATCCCAATTCGCGACCACCAAAGGCCGGAACATCGAACGCATAGCGGGCATCGAAATCTAGCCCACGAGCGCGAAGGAAAGACAAATTGATATTCCCCGAGGTAAATCCGGAAATCGCACCACCATTGTTCGGGTCGCGCTCAATGGCATCACAGAACTGGTTATCAATTGACGGCAAGTCAACACAAGCCGACGCGATTGCCGCCCCCGTCAGGCTGCCGATCGCATTCTCAATCTCGATGTCATAATAGTCGACAACCACAACCAGGTCATCGAGCCATCCATTCAGGATGCCGTCTGGCTGGAAGACACCACCGACGGTAAAACTGTCTGAAGTTTCCTCGATCAGGTTCGGGTTACCGCCTGTCGTACCCGTAACGAAAGCCGTCAGGAAGTCAGCAGAGTCAAATCCCTCGGCAACAAACTGAAGGCAATTGGCTGCTCGGTTCGCACTCCCCTGCGAGATATTCCCATCATCACACGGGTCAGCATCAACGCCGATAAGCGCGCCCGATTGTGGGGCGAACAGCTCGCCAATGTTCGGTGCACGGATCGCTCGGGAATAGGTTCCGCGCAGAGTTAGCCAGTCAGCGGGCTGATACCGTCCACCGAATGAATAAGTCTCTGTTCCGCCAATCGTATTATAATCGGAGATACGCCCAGCAGCCGTAACTTCCAAAAACTCGACAAATGGCAGATCTTTCAAGAGCGGGACTTTGATCTCGCCAAACCCTTCGAAAACCTCGACACCTTGTCCATCGGTCGGAGATACAAAGACAGGATCGTCTACATTCCCGATAACGGACCCTGTTGGCGATGGAAGCGATCTGAAGCTATCTGGTGTGAACTGGGACGCATCATCGCGCCATTCGAAACCAACAGCAAAGCCGATTGGTCCGGCAGGTAGTTCGAACAGCAAAGACGAATCGCCAGAAATGGTCGCCAGGATCTGTTGCTGGGTGATGACCGTATCATTTTCAAGATCAACAAATGCGAAGTCCGCCCCTGCGCCTTGAATTGAATTTGCGCCCAAGATGTTGACTGGTGCACACTGGCCATCACCGATCGCAAACGTCACCGGCTGGGTCAAACTACTGACATCAGTCCCGTTGATTGTCGATCCCGCGGGAAAGACTGGCGGTCCACCGACAAACAGAGCCGCAGGCGCTGGCAAACCAGTCAATTCGGACCGGCAGACAATATCACCGATTTGAGCCGACCCAGCATTGATAACGATATCTTCGCCGCCCCGGATCGCATTCAGCGTTCCAACTCCGCCAGCACCAAAGGCAACATTCGGATTGGTGCCATCAAGATCAGCCGCGGTCAGCGCAACGGCGTCAATCGCTGTGAAATAGCGGTCATTCAGGCGTGTGCTTCGGCTAATGATGTTCGCGTCAGTCCGGCCATAATTATAGGACGCCTCATAATCAAACCCGAGCGTTGGTATCGTCCCTCGGAAACCGCCGGACGCGCGAAATGTCGTACGTTCGGATGTTGTACCCGAATCAATTTCCGACCCAAGGTTATCACGGGCAACAAAAATACTCGGACTCACGCCCGGGATCAGAGCGTCAAGCACTGAAATCTGGTCCACAATAGCTTGAGGCAAAAACGGGTTGTCCAAGGCGATCGGTATATCATCGGAAAATGGAATACCCGCAACTGCACTTGCCTCGGTAAAGGCAATTTTTGCATCAGCAAAGAATGTAATGTGCTCGTTCAGTTCATAGTCAATCGCCGACGCTGCCACAAAACGGGTCACTTCAGGAATCAAGGTCAGGTCTGGAGCCGTCGCACCGATCGGAATACCGTCCCCACCAATGGCATTGAACCCGCCCGTTGAAATACCCGGGTTAAAGGCACGCACTTCGCCGGTTTCAGGATCAATAACCTGCAGAACAGGGATATTCGTACCAGGAATCAACGGGACAGAGTCGGTCGCCGGGTTGAAATTGGTGACGAACGAATTCAGAGCGCCAAATGGGAACGCAAACGGCGTAGGGTCGACCGCAATTGTTGATCCAGCACTCGAAACCGGAAGCCTGCGGTTAGGAACGAAAGCAAATTCGGAAGCCGGATCAAGCCCCAAAATCCCGTTCAAAAACGCATTACTGTTGTTTATGCTTGAAAATCCCGGTCCAGCAAAACTAGGTCGGTCACCATTCACAATGCTGGTCGAGTGACTGAACTCCACGGCCAGAACGGCGCTACCTCTTCCGTCAGCGAACTCGCCGCCACCGGCAATAGAGGCGAAAACATCTTCCGCATCGCCTTGATCACTGACACCGGCCTGCAATCTGTATTCGATGCCGTCAAAGTCCCGACCTGTCCGGGTGACAAAGTTCACCACACCGGAAACCGCGTCGGCCCCATAGACCGAGGACGCGCCGCCGGTGAGTATTTCGGTTCGGGCAATAAGCGCCTGAGGAATAGAACCAACATCAACAGTCGCTGTGCCTTCAACACCGGGCACATGACGCCGGCCATCTTGAAGGACCAGAGTTCTGTCTGTTCCCAAATTCCGCAAGTTAAGCGTACTGGTACCTGTTGCGGCAAACCCTTGTGCCGAGTCCAAAGTCGCCGGATCAGAGCCTTGCAAAGCCGGAATGTTGCGCAGGCTTGTCGCGATCTCTATATCGCCGGAATTGCGGAACTGATCAATCGTGACCGACTGAACCGGACTTGCCGCTGTCAGCGCCGAATCAGTTGCAATCCGCGAACCCGTGACAACAATCGTATCCTGGACGGCGTCTGCATCTGCATCTTCTCTAATGGTCTCAAGCTCTGCTTCTTGCGCGTTCGCTGTCGCGGCAAAACCGAGCGCAATAAGCGACGAGCCAGCGGCCAACAGAAACGTTCTCGATAATTTTTGCTTGTATTTCATTTTTTCACCCTAAAATGTGTCTGGCACCCGCGCCTCATCCCCTCCGGACGTAGCAGGCGGATTAGATTAACGAACTACTCACGACGGGTCATCGTCAAGCAGAAAAAGCCGACCCATCAGCTATTCCGTGCCATTTGTTCCATTTTTGCCACTTTTTAGACACATACGCACTTGAGACAGCATCACGCGCACAAAGAAATCCGAACAAAGACTATTTTCCACCGACAAATCTCATCTCGGACGAACACGACCAACCAATCTACAGTCTCTGATCGCTTTGCCGCCCCTCAGAAGCCATATCTTAACGAGATGATAGCCTTGGTCTCTTCGATGCTGATCAATTGGGCTGCAAGAATATCGACATCGGCATCGCTGTAATTCAAGCCGAAATTCAGAGATAATCCGCGAGCAATATCAAGCGCAGCCCCTAATGCGGCAGAAACTTCCGATTGCCCGCCAAGCTCACCATAATGGCCTTCCGCAGACACCGTAATGCCGCCGACCTTGTGACGGGCGCCGGCAGATGTGTACCAGCGGTTCTCATCGAAACTCGTACCTGCGAGCCCAAGCCGCTCATATCCGACCCCCAGATCGAACAGACTGCTGCCATAGATAAACTCAACAACACCCGCCCCTCCCCGCGACGTAAACGCTATCAAACCATCAAGCCCAACCGATTCGCTGTCAGAATAGCGTGCGGTAAAGCGATAATCCTTGTTACCAATCGGACGTTGGAATGTAGCGCCAATTTCAAAATTGCCGTCCTCATCCACAATCGTACTCAGCCGCGTCGGCCCAAACCGTCCCGCATAACCAAAGCTGACATCGGACAAACCGCCCAGAAAGTCATCAAACGCCAGAAACCCATTGCCCACACCGCGCAACCGCCTCGTTTCTTCACGGACCAATCCGGACACATTGCCCACGACAAACGTCCCCCAGCTGCCGCCAATGAAAGCCGCGCCCCGATCAACATAATCGCTGCCCGGTGCGCCGGTTAGGTACTCCCCAAAATACGACGCCCCAACCGTCCAGCGGTTTGCCAGCTGCGTTTCAACATTAACCTGAAAGCTGCCAAACAGATCAATATTGGTGACGTCCCCGCCGCTTTCCTCAAGATCAAATGTCAGCGGCACATCAAACAGCGCCGAGGCGGAAAATGTAATATCCCCCACCTCAACCGCCAGCGGCTCCTCGATAAAAGCAAGCCGGTCATAGTTCAGCGATACGCCCTGCGCCATCGCCGATCCGGCCAAGCCAAACCCGCTCAATAACAGTCCGAGACGGGCGCTGCGTGCGAATGAAATCGAATGTGTCATACGCCTATCCTTTCTTGTTGAACATGTTTGCAAAAGCGTGATTGGCAATCGCCGTACCCGACGCCATCGCCGCCGTATGATCGGCCAGCCAATGCACCCCGCCATAAAGACGGCTCAGACCATTCTCGTCCGCCGCTTGGGACAGGCTCGTCCAATGCCGCCGAATGCCCGTAAGCTGCGGCCACAGCACCTGATCAGGCGATTCATGAGAGAAACTGACCTGATCGGTCCCGATAAGATTTGCGATCATCACCGCCCCGACCGCACCAAAGGTAGAGTGCCCCGACGTATAGGCCGGAAACTCAGGGGTCGGAATATAACTTCGCCAATTCTTCTGCGCGGTCATTCGCGGATCATTGTTCGCAAAAGCCGGCGCGCGATAGCGGATCGCCGTTTCCGGACGGATAATATCGTGCGCATATTTGCTGTCCCATGCGCTGATCGACGCATCGCATTGCGTCATGCCCAGAAGCGCGAACGCACGGGCAAGCTCGATAAAGCTGAACCCCCGATCCTGCATCACTTGCAGACCAATATAGATAAAGTGCCCGGGCGGGGTAATGCCCCACGGACCATCTTCCCAGAACAGCGCAATTTCCGCCTCATCCGCCGTGCGGATTGTACTGTCGGCCCCGCCAAGACGCCTGATATTGTCAAATTCATCCGCAAATTCAGGGCTGGCCGGATCGTAGAATGCGGGCGCGCGAAATTGCGAACTGCTCGTCATCGTCCACGGCTTGATCACGCCATGCCCGGGAAACAGCGGACGGGCAAATGTCTCGAACGCCGGACCCGGCCGCGCGCTATAATAAGGCCCCGTAGGCGTCCATTTCAGCGAATCGCTCCGCCGCTGATACCGGCCAAGATAAAAATTCACCTCGCTCGACTCGGACCCGTCATTCGTCCGCATCTTGACAATCTCGAGACCAACCTTCCGGCCCCACTCAACCCCCAGCCGTTTCGCTTCGCCATCTGGAAACCGCCGCTTAAACCCCGTGCGCTCGAACAGGAAAGGCTGCTGGAACACTTCCGCCGCCGCCGTCGCAAACGCCACCCCATAAGCAACTTCCGGATCCGCATTGGCCGGGCCCTGCCCAATGCCAAACGGCTCGTCATATTCCTGCAGAATGCCGTTCGCCGCCAGAAAGCCCGCCGCCATCGGCATCGCAAAATTATAAGCCGCGCGCGGCGGCGCAACCCTCTGATCCCGAACCTGCTGCATCACCGCATCAACCCAGTAAAACACCGTGTTCTGATTTTGTGGTTCAACAATCTGGCTCAGATAGGACGTCTTGCTTCCATAGGAGCTGACACAGCCCGACACACCCAGCGCGGCCAGGCTCACACCGCTCGCTAAAAACCCTCTTCTCGACAAGTCCATTGATGTCCCCTCAAACGACTTCACAAGACTGTGATCGAAAATTGTAGCGCTGTCAAAGTAAAACGTAATGCAATTTAGCCTTGAAAAACATAGAAAATATATTCTTCAAACAGTATAGGGGTTTCCTTTGCTTGCCAGTTTCGGATATATGCTCGACGAACCAAACACCAAAACCCGTCTATAGACCGAGCCTCAAAACAATCACGACAAAACACAAATATTGGCAACGGTTCGCACCCTGAATATCCGCATACCCCTCCCTCCCCACCAGAGCCTCCACACCCACCATGACAAACCCCGACTACACATTCTCAGTCGCTCCAATGATGGATTGGACGGACCGGCATTGCCGCATGTTCCACCGCGCCCTGTCCAAACGCGCACGCCTCTATACGGAGATGGTCACCGCCAATGCCGTCATCCACGGAGATCGTGACCGCCTGATCGGTTTCGACCCGCGCGAACACCCCCTCGCCCTACAACTTGGCGGCTCCGACCCCGCCCTCATGGCACAGGCCGCCGAGATCGCGCAAAGCTTCGGATACTCGGAAGTGAACATCAATTGCGGCTGCCCCTCCGACCGCGTTCAGTCCGGCTTTTTCGGCGCATGCCTCATGCGCGAACCGGACCTCGTCGCCACCTGCTATGAAGCGATGGCCGCAGCGGTCGATATTCCGGTCACGGTCAAATGCCGCATCGGCGTAGATGAGGACGACGCCCGCGACAGCCTCTTCACCTTCGTCGATACACTGGCAGACGCCGGATGCACCGTCTTCTGCGTCCACGCCCGAAAAGCTTGGCTCAAAGGCCTCAGCCCCAAAGAAAACCGCGACATCCCCCCGCTCGACTATGATCTCGTCGCGCGCCTAAAAGCCACCCGACCAGACCTCACCATCACCCTCAATGGCGGCTTGGCCACACTCGAAGACTGCACCCGAGAAATGCCGCGTTTTGACGGCGTCATGCTCGGCCGCACCGCCTACCAGACCCCCGCCCTGCTCGGCGCCGTCGACAGCGTGATCTTCGGCGACGGTGACCCCGTCAACATCTACGACGCGCTCGACACCTACCGCCCCTATATGCAAGACCAACTCTCCCGCGGCACCCCGCTCCACGCCATGACCCGCCACATGCTCGGCATCTTCGCCGGTCGCCCGGGCGCGCGCAGTTATCGTCGGCACATCTCGGAAAACGCAACCCGCCCAAATGCGAGCCTCTCAGTCCTCGACGACGCCATAGATCTCGTCCGTAAAGCCGAAGCGCGCCTGCCCGCCTGACCCCCGCCAAATTGATGCATTGCAGCAATTAGTATGCGTTTTCTAAAAATCTCCCCTAAACCCAGCTCCATAAGCAAAGGGCACCCCGCCCCATGCCACAAATAAACAGGAGCCCCTCCCATGGCCAAAGCCAAAGACACCGCCAAATCGCTCAAAGACCTCGAAGCCCAGACCCGCGACATGGCCCAGAAAATCTGGCTCGCAGGCCTCGGTGCTTATGGCCGCGCCTACACTGAAGCGGCGAGCAATGCCAAAAAACTCAACGCTGGCACAACCGAGCTGTTCGAAGACCTCGTCAAGCGCGGCACCGAAATCGACGGCGAAATGAAAACCCGTCTCTCTTCCAATGAAACCGTGACCAAAGCCACTCAGAACGTCGCCAAAATGACCGAGACCGCCCTGCGCGTTCAGCGTGAGCAACGCGAAGCCCTCGAAGCCCGCATGCAGCGTATGCGCGCTGTGCTCGGCCTTGGTGCCAAAAGCGAAAAGGCTGACGACATTGCCAGCAAAATCGACCAACTCGAAGACGAGATTGCCGAACTTGCCGCCCAAGCCAAACCGGCCAAAGGCAAGGTCAACAAGGATGTCGCCACACGGCTCGCCCGCCTAAGCGCAGAAATCGACGCCATCGCCAAGGTCAGTGCGCCCGCCAAAAAGCGCAAAACGACCAGAGCCAAAGCTGCGACCAAAACCACGGCGAAAAAAGCCACACCCGCAAAAACCAGAACGGTCAAAGCCAAACCGGCCAAAACACCGGCCAAGCGCCGCACGGCCGCAAAAAAGGCTTAAGACCAGAACGGTCTGACGAGGCCGGCGCGCAAACCTCACCCCCCCGAGACCTTGCGCGCCGGTCCTCACTCCGCTCCGGCAAGCTTCAATCGGCAATCGCCTGCTCATAATGAGCCAGCATCCGGCCCAGCATATCCGCCCCCTCATCCCCCATATATGGAATGATGGTGGCCATAGCCTGAAACACCGTCCGGTGGATAAGGTCGCCAGGTGGCAGATCCGCCCCCTCGATCTGGTCAAGGCTCAGCCAGAATGTCAGTGTCGAGAGGATCTGATCGGTCAACAGGCCCGACAAAACCGGATCAATCCGGATCAGGCCGCGCCCCGAAAGATGCTCCAGCAGAGCCTCAATCGTCCGGCGTTTCTCGGCAAGTAACCCACGAAACCGCACCGCCAGATCAGGATACCGGTCCAGCAGAACCCCAAGATCACGATAGAAAAACCGGAAATCATAAATCTCTTCAAGGAGGATATAGATAAACACCCATTGATCCTCAAGCGTCGAAACCACACCATCCGAGCCGCCAAGGATCATCCGCATTTCAGTCTCAAAGTTTTCAAACAGGACATGTATTATCGCGTCCTTGCCTTTGAAATGATAGTATAAATTCCCCGGGCTGATCTCGAGCACATTGGCCAGATCAACAGCCGTCTGCTCGGCCTCGCCCTCTTCATTGAACAAGGCCAGCGCAGTGCGCAAAATGCGGTCACGGGTTTTCATGTCTCTTGCCACCTCTTTTTCGGAGTTCACGAATGACGCGTATGAGTTTGACAGACAAATATCACTATGGAACGAATTTTAACCAAGTAATTTCAAATGCCTGAAACCATTCAGATATAAAGACGGGCGAAATTGGAGATCACACATGGCCAACCGGATCGAAGACATTGCCGCAAAAGCGGCCGAAACGACCACCGCGCTCAACCCGCTCATGGGCGGCATAAACCGCGAAGAACTGCTCGGCGCCGTCGCAATGATGCTGCGCCAAACCACGACCAATCCCAAAGCCACCGCCAAATTTGCAGGCCGGATGACCAAGGAAAACATCGAAATCCTGCTCGGCAAATCCGACCGCGCGCCCGACCCCAAAGACCGCCGCTTCAAAGACCCCGCATGGGCCCACAACCCCTTCTACAAGCGCGGCTTACAGACCTATCTCGCCATGCAGGACAATCTCGACGAATGGGTCGGCGATCTGGCCATGGGAGAGATCGAACACGCCCGCGCGCAATTCGTCCTCGGCATGATCACCGACGCCCTCGCGCCGACCAATTCCTTCATCGGCAACCCCGCCGCCCGCAAACGCGCCATCGAGTCCGGCGGCCTGTCGCTCGTCAAGGGCCTCAAAAATGCCTACACGGATCTCACCAAAAACGGAGGCATGCCCTCCCAAGTCGATAGCCGCCCGTTCGAGGTCGGAAAAAACCTCGCCACAACGCCGGGCCAAGTCATCTGGCGCAACGAGATCATCGAACTGATCCAATACGCTCCGATGACAGACAAAGTTCACCGCATCCCCTATCTGATCATCCCGCCCCAGATCAATAAATTCTACGCCAATGACCTCACCCCGATGACCTCCATCGTACAATTCCTCCTCGCGCACAATCAGCAACCCTTCGTCATCAGCTGGCGCAACCCCACCAAAGAACACGCCCATTGGGGCCTGACCGAATATGTCGACGCGCTGATCCAGGCCACAGATGTCATGCGCCACATCACAGGCTCGGCCAAAGTCAATGTCTCCGGCGCCTGCTCGGGCGGCATCACCACCGCCACCCTCGCCAGCCTCTTGGCCAGCGCAGGCGACAAACGCATCAACTCGATCAGCATGTTCGTCTGCGTCCTTGATCCGCAAAAAGACGATAGCGATCTCGGTCAGATCGTATCCGAACGCAGCCTCGAAATCGCGCGTCGCTATTCCCGCCGTAAAGGCATTCTCGAAGGCGAAAGCCTTGCCCGCATGTTCGCATGGATGCGCCCGAATGATCTGGTCTGGAACTATGTCGTCAACAATTACCTGCTCGGCCAGGATCCTCCGCCCTATGACGTTCTGTTCTGGAACAATGACACCACCAATCTGCCCGCGCAATTACACTCGGACTATCTCGACATGGGACTGACCCAGCCCTTCTCCAATCCGGGCAAAATCGAGATTGCCGGTCACATCGCAGACCTCACCGCCGTCACGGCCGACACATTCATCGTCGCCGGTGTCACCGACCACATCACCCCGTGGAAAGCCTGCTACCGCACCACAAAACTGCTCGGCTCGGACAATATCGAGTTCACCCTCTCAAACAGCGGCCACCTGCAATCCCTGCTCAACCCGCCCATGAACCCGAAAGCCCAATACTTCAAAAACGCCGACCTCTCTGGCACCGCCGAAGAATGGGCCGAAGGCGCAGAAGAGGTCAAAGGCTCCTGGTGGCCACGCTGGGCTGAATGGCTCGGCGAACGCTCCGGCGCGCTTAAAGCCGCCCCCAAAACCCTCGGCAGCGACGCCTTCCCGCCGCTCTGCGCATCGCCGGGAACATACGTCCACGAATAAAACCGCCGCCCCGCCCCAGCCCCACCACCTGACGAGACAGACCATGACCAACCGAGCGCCAAACGCCCCGCACATCAAAATGGAACAGGTCCGCGGCTACACCCTCCGCACCGCCTACTGGTCCGGCGAAATCCAGTCCGGCAAACGCCCGCTCCTCTTCTTCAACGGGATCGGTGCAAATCTCGAGCTTGCCCTCGGGCTCGGCGAACTGATCACCGACCGCGAAATCCTGACCTTCGACATGCCCGGCATCGGCGAGTCCGAACCGGCCCTTCTGCCCTATCTGCCGTGGCAAATGGCCCGCGTCGCCAGAGACCTCTGCGACCGCCACGGCTTTGGCGATGTCGATGTCATGGGCGTCTCGTGGGGCGGCGCAATGGCCCAACAATTCGCCTTCCAATATCGCGCCCGCGTCAAACGCCTCGTCCTCGCCGCCACGACCGCTGGCGTCACCATGATCCCGGGCCGCTTCGACGCACTGATCAAAATGCGCGACACCCGCCGCTATTCCGACCCCGACTATATGCGCGAAAACTTCTCCACCCTTTACGGCGATGACGATGCCGAGGGCGCAAACTCACACGCCATGGCCCTGCGCGCGCCCCATCCGCGCGGCTATATGTACCAATTGCTCGCCATGGCCGGCTGGACCAGCCTCCCCTTCATCCGCTTCCTGAAAATGCCAACTCTGGTCATGATGGGCGACAAGGACCGCATCGTCCCGCTCGCCAATGGGCACATCCTCAACAAAGCCCTGCCCAATTCCACGCTCCACGTGGTCAAAGGCGGCGGCCACCTCTTCCTCGTCACCAAGGGCAAAGAGTCAACTGGTGTGATCACAGAGTTTCTCGACGAGCTGGATCTGGAAGCTGAAGCTGTTTCCGGGGCGAAAACACTGGCAACCGCCCACCCTTAGGCAAGACGGTCAGAGCAAGTGATCAGCCAAGCTGAACGCCAAAGCGATTTTCCAGATTAATCCTTGAGGGAAGCGCGACCCCAGCATTCTCTAATATGAGCAAGATTTCTCTGGCCTGTTTTGCATTATTCAGCTCGGGCATCATCCAATAGGTTCCATTGCGCATGTTAACGCGTAAGCCTGCCTCTTCGAGGTCAATATTCTCAATCTGCGCGTAGGCAATCATCCCCGTCAACTGTCCCCACTTGAAACGAAAAATCATGCGCTTTCGGAAAAACAAGCGCTCGAGAAACCAAGCCGCAATCAGCCCGCCGCCAATAATCAGCATCACAGCGACGAGCACCGTTCCAGCGAGCATATATCCGGCAATAATAAGACGCCAAAGTCCCCATAACCCTGTCGCAAAAATCGGCGCACCGTAAAGGAGCAAATCAGCTCGCGGCCTCAACTCTCCGCGCTTGGGCGGCAAGCCCCATCTGTGACCCACTCCAACAGCGATCGGAGCAACCAGCATGATAATATCAAATGCGCTCATCCTCGGATGATAATAGCCAATTTTCTACTCTGCAGCAACCTGCTCGAACGGATCATAATTCAGGATCGGCGCAAGCCAGCGCTCGGCCGTGCGCATATCCCACCCCTTGCGCGCCGCATAGTCCGCCACCTGATCACGCGCAATCCGGCCCACGCCGAAATACACGCTTTCGGGATGCGCAAAATAAAGCCCCGACACGCTCGACGCCGGATACATCGCGCAGCTTGAGGTCAGCGACACACCAATTGTCTTCTCGCAATCAAGCAGCTTGAACAAAGTCTGCTTCTCTGTGTGATCAGGCTGAGCCGGATAACCGGGCGCGGGACGAATGCCCTGATACTTCTCGCGGATAATTTCCTCGGTCGACAGGCCTTCATCCTCAGAATAAGCCCAAATCTCCCTCCGCGTCCGCCAGTGCATGTATTCCGCCATCGCCTCGGCAAACCGGTCTCCCAGCGCCTTGACCATGATCGCTGAATAATCATCCCCCGCCGCCTCAAAAACTTTCGCGCGCGCATCCGGCTCCTCGCCAGCCGTCACGCAGAACATGCCGATATGGTCACCCTCATCCGCCACAAAGTCCGCCAGCGCAAAGTTCGGCTTGTCATTGTCTTTGGGCATTTGCTGACGCAGCGTGTGCATCGTCTCGCCCGTATCAAGCCTGATGTCATCGCCATCCCGCGCAGCGCCAAAAAACCCGATCACGGCTTTGGGCTTAAACCACTGCTCGCCAATAATCCGCTGCATCATGGCTTGCGTATCATTCCACAGCGTCGTTGCCGCCTCGCCAACAATCTCGTCCTCCAGAATGCGCGGAAACTGCCCCGCCAGATCCCAGCTTGAGAAATACGGCGTCCAGTCAATAAAGCGCGCCAGCTCCGCCAGATCAAAATCCTCATAGACCCGTGCTTCATTAACAAACTCAGGCGCCGTTGCCTTCGCGTCTTGAGCCACAACAAGCCGCGCTGCCCGCGCCTCGTCAATCGGCACACGCGGCTTGGGCACCCCGTTCTTGCGCGTGTCCCGCATCCGCTGATAGCGCGCCTTGGTCGTGTCCCAATACCCCTGACGCTCCTCGGCATTTAGCAGAGTTGACACAACCCCCACCGCACGGCTCGCATCATTAACATGGATCACAGGCGTCCGCTTGAGCACAGGCTCAATCTTGACCGCCGTATGCGCTGGGCTCGTCGTCGCCCCGCCAATCAGAAGCGGCTGATCCATACCCCGCCGCTCCATTTCCGCGGCCACATAAACCATCTCGTCAAGGCTCGGCGTGATCAGCCCCGACAGCCCAATCATATCCGCCCCATGCGTCTCGGCCTCATCGAGTATTTTCTCCGCCGGCACCATCACCCCAAGATCGATAATCTCATAGCCATTACACGCCAGCACCACGCCAACAATATTCTTGCCAATATCGTGCACATCGCCCTTCACCGTCGCCATAAGGATTTTGCCATTGGACTTGCCAACCATCCCCATACGTTCTTTTTCTTCTTCCATGAACGGTTCGAGATGCGCCACCGCCGCCTTCATCACACGGGCCGACTTGACCACTTGCGGCAAGAACATTTTGCCCGAGCCAAACAGGTCACCAACCACATTCATCCCATCCATCAGCGGCCCCTCGATCACATGCAGCGGCCGCTCCACGCTCTGCCGCGCCTCTTCGGTGTCCTCGACAATGAATTCGGTAATCCCATTGACCAGCGCATGTTGAAGGCGCGCTTTCACATCGCCCTCCCGCCAGCTCATATCCTTGACCTTGACCTTCCCCTTCTGCCCCTTGAAACGCTCGGCCAGCTCCAGCAGGTTTTCTGTCCCATCAGGCGTCCGGTTCAAGATCACATCTTCCACCGCCTCGCGCAGGTCGGGATCAATCTCATCATAAATATCAAGCTGCCCCGCATTGACGATGCCCATATCCATGCCCGCCGGAATGGCATGATAGAGAAACACCGAGTGCATCGCGCGCCGCACCGGCTCATTGCCGCGAAACGAGAAAGACACATTCGACAGCCCGCCTGAAATATGCGCGCCCGGGCACCGCTTACGGATCTCTCGCGTCGCTTCGATAAAGTCCACCGCGTAATTATTATGCTCCTCAATCCCCGTCGCCACAGCGAAAATATTCGGATCGAAAATAATGTCCTCGGGCGGAAACCCAACCGTCTCGGTCAGCACTTTATAAGCCCGCTCACAAATCTCGATCTTGCGCGCCGCCGTGTCCGCCTGCCCCACTTCATCAAACGCCATCACCACGGTCGCTGCGCCATAGGCCATCACCGCGCGCGCCTGCTCGACAAATTGCGCCTCGCCTTCTTTGAGCGAAATCGAATTGACCACCGCCTTGCCCTGCACGCATTTGAGCCCCGCTTCGATCACCTCCCATTTCGAGCTGTCAATCATCACCGGCACCCGCGCAATGTCCGGCTCGGCCGCAATCAGATTGAGGAACGTGGTCATGGCTTCGGCGCCATCCAGCATCCCCTCATCCATATTCACATCAATAATCTGCGCCCCATTCTCCACCTGCTGCCGCGCGACCTCCACAGCCGCCGCATAATCCCCCGCCGTAATCAGCTTACGGAACTTGGCCGAACCAGTAACATTGGTCCGCTCACCAACATTTACAAAAGTGGTAGAAGCTTGGGTCATACTGTCTCTGTTTTCTCGTCCAAAATCATCTCAAAACCGCCAAAAATCATCCGCCCACCATCATAAGGCACGCTTGCGTCCTCATTCTGGAAAAATGGATCATCCACAAGCTTTTCCATTCCCGCGTCCCGCACGGCTTTCGATGGCCACTCGATCCACGAGAACACCACCGTCTCATCGGGCTGACACTTCACCGCCATCGGAAACGAGGTCACCTCGCCATCGGGCACATCCGCGCCCCAAGTCTCGACCACGCGCACCGCGCCATGCTTCTTGAACACCGCCACAGACGCCCGCGCATGCTCAAGATAAGCCGCCCTGTTCGCTGTCGGCACGGCCAACACAAATCCATCAACATAGCTCATTCGATACGCTCCTACCCCGCCAGCTCAAATGGTTCGAGCCCGGACAATCGCATCGCGCGCGCAGGCTCCGGGATCACCCGCGGCGCCTTGCCGCTCGCCGCCTCCGCAATCGCCGCAATATGCTCCGGCGTCGTCCCGCAGCATCCGCCCAGCACATTGACCAGCCCACTGCTCGCCCACTCTTCCAGATGCACCGCAACCTGTTCGGGCGTCTCGTCATACTCGCCAAACGCGTTCGGCAATCCAGCGTTCGGATACGTCATCACCCGCGTATCCGCCACCCGCGAAATCGCCGCCACATGTTGCCGCATCAGATCTGGCCCCAGCGCGCAGTTCAGCCCCACCGCCCAAGGCTTGGCATGCCGCACCGACGCCCAAAACGCCTCAGCCGTCTGACCAGAGAGCGTCCGTCCCGACGCATCCGTAATCGTCCCTGAAATAATAATCGGGATCGCCTCACCCGTCTGCGCCCGCAAATCAAGCAGCGCCTTGATCGCCGCCTTGGCGTTCAGCGTGTCAAACACCGTCTCTATCAGGAAGAAATCAACAAACTCCGCCATCGCTTCAGCCTGCTCGAAATACGCCGTCCGCACATCATCAAACGTCACCTCGCGAAACCCCGGATCATTCACATCCGGCGACAGCGACAGCGTCTTATTGGTCGGCCCGATCGCGCCCAACACGCCAATCGGCCGCCCAAGTTCCGCACTCGCCTCATCTGCCGCCTCGCGCGCCAGCCGCGCCCCCTCGCGCGCGATCTCGGCGGCCAGATGCTCCATCTTATAGTCCGCCATCGCAATCGTCGTCGCGCTAAATGTGTTCGTCTCAAAAAGATCCGCACCCGCATCAATATAACGCCGGTGAATGGTCTTGATAATGTCCGGCCGCGTCAGATTAAGCAGATCATTATTGCCCTTCAGCGGGATCGCCCAGTCCTTAAACCGGTCGCCTTCAAAGTCCGCCTCCTCAAGACCAAACCCCTGGATCTGCGTCCCCATCGCCCCATCAAGGATCAGCACGCGGGACAGCGCCAGCTGTTCAATCGCCTCAAGCCGTTGTGTACGAGACATAGATCAAGCTCCTGAAATTGCAGTTGACGGCACGTGCGGCTTCAGCCCCAACAAGCGGCACGTCGAAAGCGCAAGCGGCGCCTTGTTCAACGTATAGAAATGAAAATCTTCAACGCCCTCATCGGCAAGCTTGCGGCACAAATCAACCGCCACATTCGCCGTCACCAGATC
>CALLCD010000180.1 GCA_938049795.1 uncultured Hyphomonadaceae bacterium
ATAGAAAATATGCCCCACTTCAATCCCGCGCGCCTCGGTCTTGCGCCCGTCCGGCACATCCGCATACGCCGCCGCATCATGCTTTTCGTCCGTCGCCGCGTAAAACTTCGTCCGCTTGTCCATCTCCGCCGCAAGCGCCGCTTCATCGCCAAAATCGAAATCAAGCCCGGGCGCAGGCACATCCAGCACCTCGCTGTCGCAGAACACCGCGCTCTCGCCGCTTTCGGCCAGCACCAGAAACTCATGGCTCAAATCCCCGCCAATCGGCCCTGGGTCCGCCTGCATCGGGATCGCAGTCACGCCCAGCCGGTCAAACGTATTCAGATATGCCGCAAACATCTTCTGATAGGACACCCGCGCCGCCGCTTCGGTCAGATCGAAACTGTACGCATCCTTCATCAAAAACTCGCGCCCCCGCATCACCCCAAAGCGCGGCCGCACCTCGTCGCGAAACTTCCATTGCTGATGATAGAGGTTCAGCGGCAATTGTTTGTAACTCTTCACATAGCCGCGAAACACGTCCGTGATCATTTCCTCATTGGTCGGCCCATACAGCATGTCCCGCCCGCCGCGATCGGTAATCCGCAGCATTTCCTCGCCATAATCATCATACCGCCCCGACTCGCGCCACAAATCGGCCTGTTGCAGCGTCGGCATCAACATCTCGACCGCCCCAGCCCGGTCCATCTCCTCGCGCACAATCTGCTCGATTTTCTTGAGCACCTTGAACCCAAGCGGCAACCAGGAATAAATCCCCGCCCCGTTTTGACGCACCATCCCCGCGCGCAGCATCAATTGGTGAGACACAATCGCCGCATCCGAAGGCACATCCTTGGTCACAGGTAAAAAATATTGAGACAGGCGCATAATGGGAATTTCCAACCATTTCAAATGACAGACCTAGGCTTAGCCCCAGCCGCTATTGAGGCGCAAGCATTGGTATGATGATTGATGCCAAAATCGTAATGATCACCGCCCCAATCGTTGCCCAAACCGCCTTTTTCAGCAGCATCGGCGCCACCGGCGCGCCGCCCTCCGTGCCCGCCACGGTGCCCTCATCGCTCTCGTTTTGCGATTCAATCCCGATCGAGAGCGAAGGCAAAAACACCAGCCACCACGCAATCGCAAACACAATCAATACCTGCACCCAGTGCATATAGGACTCCTTCATGTTTGTTCCCCGCCAAGGCGATGGAACACCGCTCCGCGGGCTGATGGCTCTTCTTATCTGTCCCCTGCGCCTTTGGCGCAATAGGACGTGGCTCCGCCAACTCATGGCTGACTCTCCAAAAGCACCACAGGTCCGTATCCCCAACGAAAGTTGGGGTCCATGGCAACTTGTCCTTTGTCCCCCGCTAAAGCGATGGGACGTGCCTCCGCCAGCTCATGGCTGGTTCTCTCTCCACACGCAACCAAGGGTTCCGTATCCCCAACGAAAGTTGGGGTCCATGGCAACTTGTTCCTTGTCCCCCGCTAAAGCGATGGGACATGGCCCCGCCAGCTCATGGCTGACCCTCCACAAGCACCCAACCCACCGAACAAAGCCCCCGAGCTCCGCTCGCAAGGGCAAAGCCCGTCGGCCGGTCAGGCCGCCCCGCCGGAGCCGCCACGCGGCGTGAGGCAAAACATGCGAGCCATCAGCCGCCGAAGGCGCGTCTCATCGTGAGCGTAGCGAACGGGAGACAAACACAAACAAAAAACAATCCAAGACCAGAGACAACCTACCACACCACCCCGAAGTGTCGGATAAGTCCCATCCGCACACCGGCCGAGTAGACTCCGCAATAGACTCCTCGCCGCCCGAAGAGACTCCAAAAGCGCCCGTCAATCCTCCGGATAGATCCGCAGCTCTCCCACGCCCTATCCGCGCCCTAATGCGCGTCCTTCGGCGTCTCCATCAATTCAATCAGGACACCGTTCGAATCTTTCGGATGAATGAAAACAATCGGCGTGCCATGCGCCCCGATACGTGGCTCACCGAGCACCGTCGCCCCGCGCGCTTTCATCGCGTCCACCGCCTCGTGAATATCGGCCACCTCGAAGCAAACATGATGCTGCCCGCCTTTCGGGTTTTTCTGGATAAAGCCCCAAATCGGCGACTGCTCGTCAAGCGGCTCGATCAGCTCGATCTGGCTATTGGGCAAGTTCACAAAACACACTTTCACGCCCTGCGCAGGCATGTCGAACGGCACCGTAATGTCAGTCGCACCATACAGTGTACGGTATGTTTCCATCGCTTCTTCAATGTCCGGCACCGCAACGCCAACATGGTTCAAAGGGCCAATTTTCATATCAAATCTCCTCTATCGCCGCGCCTAGACGCGCAGCACAATCACATCCACCAGCGGCTTGCGTCCGGCCACACGTTCGCACATCCGGCGCGCCGCGCGCCCGACCGCTTTCTCGACCGCCTCATCATCCTCGCGCGCTCGCAATTTCATCTTCTCGAAAGCCCGCTCGGCCGCCTCGTCCAATATGTCCAAAAGCTCATCCGCCGTGCTGCCATCAGCTTCGGAAAAACCCCGTGCACTGACAAGTGGTCCATCCACCGCCTGGCCTCTTTTGTCAATCACAAGCGAGATGGTGAGGATGCCAGAATGTGCGATTTTCTTACGTTCAATCAACCCCATAGCGTCCGACGGCACAAGCTTGTTGCCATCCAGATAGAGCCTCCCCGCAGGCACATCATCAATCACTTTCGCACGGCCGGGCGCAAGCTGCACCATATGCCCATTGCGCGGCGTCACCGTCTGTCCGACCTGCATGCTCTGGGCAAATTTCGCATGCTCCAGCGTGTGCCGCCGCTCGCCATGCACGGGCACTGAAATCTCCGGTTTGATCCATTGATACATCCGTCGCAATTCATCCCGACACGGATGACCCGAAACATGGATCGTCTCCTTAAGCATGCGCGGCGTAATCAACTGCACGCCCCTGTCGGCAAGCTGGTTTTGCATGGCGTAAATCCCGGACTCATTGCCAGGGATCGTGCGCGACGAAAAGATCACCGTATCGCCATCGCCCAGCGAGACATGCCGATGGTCCCCGCGCGCAATCCGGCCAAGCGCCGCGCGCGGCTCGCCCTGACTGCCCGTACACAGATAAAGAATATTGTCAGGCGGGAAGAAGCCCGCCTCTTCCTCATCGATAAAATCCTGCACTCCGCCGAGCAGCCCTGCAACCTTGGCGGCATTGGTCACCTTGTGCATGCTCCGCCCGACAAGACAGACCCGCCGTCCAGCCGCTTCCGCCGCCAGCACAACTGTCTCCACCCGCGCCACATTCGATGCAAAAGTCGTCACCGCCACTTTACCAGTCTGCTTGGCAATCAGCTCGAACAGCGACTTGCGCACCGTCGCCTCAGAGCCCGACTCGCCCTCCTCGAACACGTTCGTCGAGTCGCAAACCATCGCCAGCACGCCTTCACGCCCAAGCGCTTCCAGCCGCTCAAACGCCATCTCATCACCAAGCTGCGGCTCAGCGTCAATCTTCCAGTCGCCGGTATGGAACACGGTCCCGAGCGCGGTCTTGATGACAAGCCCATTCATCTCGGGGATCGAATGCGTCATCGGCAAATACTCGACCGAAAACGGCCCCGCCTCAATCGTATCGCCCGTCTTGATCGTCCGCAAATGGCTCTCATCCACCCCGCGCTCGACCATCTTCGCACGCGCCAGCTCGGCGGTAAACGCGGTGGCATAAATCGGCGCCCGCAGACGTGGCCACAAAAGACCCAGCGCGCCGATATGGTCCTCATGCGCATGGGTCAGGAAAATCGCCTCGATCTTTTCATCATCGAGAAAGGTCGGATCGGGCGTGATAATGTCGATGCCCGGCGTGTCCGGTCCGCCAAAGGTCACGCCGACATCAGCAATGATCCAGCGCCGCGCATCGGCCGGACCGAACCCGTAAGCGTTCAAATTCATGCCAATTTCTTCGCACCCGCCAAGCGGCAGGAAGACGAGTTGGGGCGTGTTTTGTGTGCTCACTTTGTACCTACATTCCGGTTATAAATCTCAAGCAAGCCGCGAATGGTCAGGTCGAAATCATACACATCAATCGTATCACTCGCCCCTTCAAACAGCGACGCCACCCCGCCCGTCGCGATCACGCGCATCGGCTCGCCATACTCTTCCTTGATCCGCCGCACCAGCCCGTCAATCAGCCCGATATAGCCCCAAAACACGCCCGATTGCATCGCCCCGAGCGTGTCCCCGCCGATCACTTTTTCCGGCTTCTGGATCGCAATCCGTGGCAATTGCGCCGCCGCATCATGCAAGGCTCGCATCGACAAATTAATCCCTGGACAGATGATCCCGCCCTCAAACCCGCCATCAGGACCAACCACATCAAACGTCGTCGCTGTCCCGCTATCAATCACAATCAGCGCGCCCTCATAGGCCTTGTGTGCGCCCACCGCATTGACCAGCCGGTCCGCACCCGCCTGCTCTGGCCGCTTGATCCGGATCGGCACGCCGAGATCGGTATTCGTCTCGCCAACGAAAATCGCCTCGACTTTCAGATAGCGTTTGGAGAAATTGCGAAAATTGAAAATCGCCTGCGGCACAACCGTCGAAACGATACAGCCCGTAATCGCGCCAAATTCCAGCCCGTTCATCTCGCACAATTGCTTGAACCAGACGGCATAATCGTCCGCCGTCCGCGCCGCATCGGTCGAGATCCGCCATTGCGCAACCCAGTCGGTGCCATCGTAAAGCGCGAACACGCTATTTGTATTTCCGACATCAATTGCCAGCAGCATTTTATCCCACTTCCCTGATGAGGTGCACATCTCCGGTCCTGATCGTCCGAAGGTCTCCGTTTTCCAATTGTAGCAACAAGGCACCGTCCGCGTCCATGTCCTTGAAAATACCCTCGACCCGCATATCGTCACACCTAACCGAAATCTGCTCGCCAATCCCGTCCGCGCGCGCCAGCCAGCTTGCTCGGGTGGCGGCAAAATCAGCAATCGCCTCGGCCAGCCGGACCGCAAACGCCGCGCGCAGCGCCTCAAGCGCCATCTGCGCATCAACAAGCATATCGCCGCGCAGATCAGCAATCGAGACCGTCTTCTGATCGAGCCCGTCTGGCGCATGGGCAACATTGATCCCGATCCCGGCGGCGACCCAACGCCCTGACGCGCTTTCGCCCGTCTCAATCAGAATGCCCGAAATCTTCTGCCCCGCGCAGCGCACATCATTTGGCCATTTCAGCTTCGGGGCAGAGGCCGGTGCCAGTTCAGCAATGGCGTCACTTACGCTGAGCGCTGCCGCAAATGGAATCCGCGTGGCCTCGGCAACAGAGCCCGCCCAATGAAACAGCACCGTTGTGTACAGATTACCCGCAGCGGACGACCACTTGCGCCCCGCGCGCCCGCGTCCAGCGGTCTGATGACGCGCGGCGATCCATTGGTTGGAAAATGCACCAGAGGCGGCAATCGCCTTGGCGTCCTCATTCGTGCTGCCAGTTTCCTCCAGCCAGTATATTGGCCAGACCGCTTCACTCACGAGATCAAACCAGCCGCAGCAATATCAGTAATGGCATCAAGCCGCCCGATGAACACGAGCAAGACAATCGTCGCAATCGCACACAGGCCGACGACGAGCTTGACCGACAGATCAATCGGCTCGAACGGCTCACGCGGCTCCTTAAACCACATCACATTAATGATCCGCAGATAATAGGCCGCTGCAATCGTCGAAGACAGAACCAGAATAATGTTGAGCCAGAGGAAGCCGCCTTCTTGGGCTGCGCGGATGATCTCGAGCTTCGCCCAGAAACCGGCCAGTGGCGGCAGTCCGGCAATCGACACGATCAGCAATGTCATGGCCAGCGTCAGCGCCGGATGGGTCTGGTTGAGCCCTGACAGCTCGTTGATGTCCTCGACCATGCCGCCGCTGCGCCGCATCGCCAAAACGCCGGCAAACAGGCCCAGCGAGGCAATGACATAAAGCGTCATGAACAAGAGCAGCGGCGAGCCGCCCAATTGCGCGCCGACGGTCACCGCGACAAGACCGTAGCCGATATTGGCAATCGAAGAATAGGCCAGCAGCCGTTTGATATTGTCCTGCGCCAGCGCGCCGAACGCGCCGACCGTCATCGACGCGGCCGCGATGATCGCAAGGATCAGTTGCCATTGGTCTATGATCGAGCCGAAGGCGACAAACAGAACCGTGGCGAACATCACCATGCCCGCCATTTTCGGTGCGGACGCGAACAGCGCCACGACCGGCGTCGGCGCACCTTCATAAACGTCCGGCGTCCAGACATGCATCGGCGCGGCGGACACTTTGAAAGCCAGTCCGGTGATCATCAGCACCATGCCAAAACTCAGCCCCATCGCCATATTACCCTCACCGGCCACCCGCGCAATCTCGACATAATCGGTCGAACCGGTAAAGCCATAGACCAGCGATCCACCATAAAGCAGCAAGCCCGAGGCCAGCGCGCCGAGCACGAAATACTTCAAGCCCGCTTCAGCCGAGCGCGCATTGTCGCGATGGAACGCCGCCAGCACATAGGATGATAGGCTCAGCGTCTCGATGCCCATATAGAGCGTCATAATATTAGCCGCCGACAGGATCACGCCCATGCCGAGCGCGGCGAAAATCGACAGAAGCGCAAATTCAAACCGCTGCGTCCCATGCCGCCGCATAAAGCCCTCGGCCATGAGCAAGGCGGCACCGGCGAGCACGAAACTGATGATCTTTGCATAATTGCCAAAGCTCGTCGTGCGGATCAGCCCGTCAAACGCGACCCCGCCTTCGAAATGCACCCCAGCCATGATCGCCGCAGCAAACATGGCCAGCGCGCCGAAGCGGTAGGACACTGCGTCGAAATTCTTCCGCAGCATCGCGCCGAGCAAAACGCCAACAAGGCCCGCTCCGACGAGGATCAGTTCCGGGGCAAACGCAGTCCAGATTGAAGTCATGTCCATAACCGGATCAAGCTCCTGCAAACGGTAACAGAATGCGCAACACCGCGCCTTCGGTCATATTGAAAATTAGCCAGGGCGCGACCCCGAACACGATGGTCGCAATCGCGAGCGGCAACAGAGTGACGACTTCGGTCGCGTTCACATCCGCAATGCCCTCGAGCTTCGGATTGGTCGCTTTGCCAAACATCGTCTCTCTATAGAGCCGCAACATATAGATGGCCGAGAAGATCACCCCGAGCGCCGCACCGACGGCGACCCAGCGTTCGGCCATAAAGCCGCCCGTCATGCTCATAATTTCACCAACAAAACCGGACGTGCCCGGCAGGCCGACATTGCCCATGGTGAAGAGCATAAAGAAAGCCGCATAGACCGGCATCTTGGCCGCGAGCCCGCCATATTCGGCAATCTCCCTTGTGTGCACACGGTCATAGACCACACCAACAATCAGGAACAGCGCGGACGAGATAAAGCCGTGCGAGAGCATCTGGAACACCGCGCCCTGCACACCGATCTCGTTGAACGAGAAAATGCCGAGCGTGACAAAACCCATATGCGCGACCGAGGAATAGGCGATCATCTTCTTCATGTCTTCCTGACGGAACGCCACGAGCGAGGCATAGACAATCGCGATCACCGACAGGCCGAACACAAGCGGCTGGAACAATATGCTGGCATCAGGAAACATGGGCAGTGAGAAGCGCAGCAGGCCATAGGCGCCAAGCTTCAGGAGGATGCCCGCAAGGATCACAGAGCCCGCTGTCGGCGCTTGAACGTGCGCATCGGGCAACCAGGTGTGAACCGGCCATATTGGCATTTTCACCGCAAAGCTTGCAAAGAAAGCCAGCCACAGCCAGACCTGCGCGTCCTTGGCAAACTCGAATTGTTCAAGCGCGACAAAGTCACTCGTGCCTGCGACGACATACATATAGACCATCGCCACCAGCATGAAGAGCGAGCCGAGCAGCGTGTAGAGGAAGAATTTGAACGCGGCATAAATCCGGTTCGCCCCGCCCCAGACGCCGATGATGATGAACATCGGAATGAGGCCCGCCTCGAAGAAGATGTAGAACAAGAAGAGATCGAGCGCACAGAACACGCCGATCACCAAAGTCTCGAGGATCAGGAAGGCGACGACATATTCGGTGATCCGCGTCTTGATCCCGCTTTTCGACGCCAACAGGCAGAGCGGGGTCAGGAACGCGGTCAAGAGAACCAGCGGCATGGAGATCCCGTCAACACCCATTTTGTAATGGATATTGCCAAACCATGCGACATCCTCGACCATTTGATAGCCCGCATCGCCCGCATCGAACTCGAGCGCATAGGCGGCAACAGCGGCAGCGAAAGTCATCAGGCTGACAAATGTGCCCGCCAGCAGCGTGTTGCGTCCGCCGGTCTCGCTCTCATCGGAGGATTGGCTGCCCGTGGCCGCGCTGATCAGCATAATGACCAGTGCGCCGACCGCCGGTAGGAACGTGGTCAGCGACAGAATAGGAATACCGCCCATTAGCCAACCCCTCCATTTCTAATAAACAGGACACCGCCAAACAGGATCGCCGCGCCGATGATCACGAAGGCATAGTGATAGAGATACCCCGAATGCATGGCGCTGATCCGGCGCGCGCCCCATTTGGTGAGGTTCGACACCCCATCCGGCCCAAGCCCGTTGATCAGCTTGATATCGCCAATCTTCCAGAACACATCGCCCAGCCACCGCGTCAGCCGCACAATGGTCACCTCGTAAATCTCGTCAAAATACCATTTGTTCTCGAACAGGAGATGCAGCGGGCCGCGTCCATCGGCAATGCGTTTGCCAAAGCCACGATTGAAGAAATAGGTGAAAGTCGCAATCAGGAAGCCAATCACCGTCACCACCAGCGGCGCCCAGAACACCCATTCAAAGGCGTGGTCATGCTTGATGTCTTCAATGCCGTGAATGACGTTGTTGTCGGCAGCATGATAAAGTGCGCCCGCCCAGAAAGCATCGCCATGATGGAACATCGGATCATAGAAATAGAGCCCGGCGAAAATCGCCCCCACTGACAACAGCGCCAGCGGCACGAGCATGACGAGCGGGCTTTCATGCGGCTCCCCGCCATGGGCGTGGTCGTGATCATCATCATGATTGTGACCGTCATGGCTGTGATCGTCATCCGCATGGACAACCGCGTCCCCATCGTGCGCATGGCCAGCATCCGCCTCGGCGCGTGGACCGTGGAAGGTCATATAGATCAGCCGCCATGAATAGAAGCTCGTCAGCAAGGCCGCGCCGATCCCCGCCCAGAAGGCGAGCGAGGCAAATGGAACACCCTGTTGGCTCGCCGAAAACGCGCTTTCGATAATGCCGTCCTTGGAGAAGAATCCCGCAAAACCGAAACTTGTGTGCGGAATGCCAAGCCCGATAATCGCAATCGTGCCAATCAGCATCGCGCCATAGGTGAACTTCTGATAGCGCCAGACCCCGCCAAGATTGCGCATGTCCTGCTCATGGTGATTGCCATGAATGACCGAACCCGCACCGAGGAACAACAAGGCTTTAAAGAAGGCATGCGTAAACAGATGGAACATCGCCGCTTCATACGCGCCAACGCCAGCGGCAAAGAACATATAGCCAAGCTGCGAACAGGTCGAATACGCAATCACGCGCTTGATGTCGTTCTGCGCCATGCCGACCGTCGCCGCAAACAGCGCCGTCAGCGCACCCACCACCGTCACCATCGCCGCAGCGCCCGGGGCGTATTCATAGATCGGCGAGATCAGGCAGACGAGATAGACACCCGCCGTCACCATGGTCGCGGCATGGATCAGCGCCGACACCGGCGTCGGTCCTTCCATCGCATCGGGCAGCCAGACATGCAGGAAAAGCTGCGCCGATTTGCCCATCGCGCCGATGAACAGCAAGACACCGATCAGCTCCAGCGCGCGGACATTATAGCCCAGAAACTCAATCGCAACGTCGCGCGCGGGCGCAGCTTCGGCAAAAGCAAATGGCGTCACCATCGCATTCTCGCGGATCGCCTCAAGCACCGGCGCAAACTCGATGCTACCGAACAGAAAGAACACCGCCATAATGCCGAGCGCCAGTCCGAAATCACCAACCCGATTTGTCACAAACGCCTTGATTGCCGCATCATTCGGCGCAGGCTTCTGATACCAGAATCCGATCAACAGATAGGACGCCAGCCCAACCCCTTCCCAGCCAAAGAAGAGCTGCAGGAAATTGTCCGCGACCACCAGCATCAGCATGGTGAAGGTAAACAGCGACAGATAGGTAAAGAACCGCGCCCGATGTGGGTCTTCGGACATATAGCCCCATGAATAGAGATGCACGAGGCCCGACACGCTGGTAATCACCGCCATCATCACCATCGACATAGCGTCCACACGGATCGTCCAGTCAGCCTTGAAGCCGCCAACATCGACCCAGTTCATCAAATGAATAATGTGCGCGCCATGATGAGCCGCTTCGCTATGATCGCCGCCATAACCTAGCCCTGCGACATAGGTAAACAATTGCACAAGCGACAAGATGCCCGCGAGCCCGACCGTGCCCGTGGTCACAATCATGGCCAGTCCGTCACGCCCCGTAAGCGGCTTGGACAGCCCGCCGATGAGCGCGGCGAGGCCCGGCCCGAGCACAATAAAGATCAGGAGAAAATCTGACAGCATAATCCTGGCCCCTAGCCCTTCATCAGATTGACGTCTTCAACCGCGATGTCGCCGCGATTTCGGAAATACACAACAAGAATGGCCAGCCCGACCGCCGCTTCCGCCGCCGCCACAGTGAGCACCAGCATAGCAAAAATCTGGCCCGTGATTGTGCCCGTGAACACGGCAAACGCGATCAGATTGATATTGACCGAGAGCAGGATCAGCTCGATCGCCATCAGAATAACGATGATGTTCTTGCGGTTCACAAAGATCCCGACAACGCCGATTGTAAACAGGGCCGCCGACAGGGTGAGGAAATGTTCCATGCCAATATTCATGTCTAAATCCCTTCGCCCGGTTGGACGTCTTTCAGCTCGAACGCTTCGGCCCGCGTGCGCGCCACCTGTTTGCCGATGTTCTGCCGCTTGACGCTTGTCTTGCCGCGCAGTGTCAGAACAATCGCCCCGATCATCGCCAGAAGCAGCACAATGCCCGCCAATTGGAACAGAAGAAGATAGTCAGAATACATAACAAGCCCGATGGCTTCGGCATTGGTCTCGGCACCTGGCGACGGATCAAACTGCCCCGCGCTGACCACATTGCCGCGCGCAAACGTCACGAGCGCAATCTCGCCAAACATCAGCGCGCCCGCAATCAACCCGAGCGGCCAATAGCCGAGCGTGCCCTGCTTCAGCTCGACAAAATCAACGTCCAGCATCATCACAACAAACAGGAACAAGACCGCAACCGCGCCGACATAGACCACAATCAAAAGCATGGCGAGGAACTCCGCCCCGATCAGCACAAGCAAGCCCGCCGATGTGAGGAAGGCCAGAATAAGGAACAGAACAGAGTGGACCGGATTGCGAGACACAATCACACCCAATGCCGCAACCGTCACAATGGTCGCCAAAATGTAGAATGCAATCAGGTCCATGCCCTCTTGCCTCCTTCTCTCAATGTGTCGCGCTGAAACCAGCCCAGTCATCGTTCCGTTTTGAAGCGTCAGGCCAGAGCCAAACCGCCTCGCTCATACTCTTCGCTACCGATACGGCGCATCCAGTTCCAGATTGTGCGCAATTTCGCGTTCCCAGCGGTCGCCATTGGCCAGCAATCTGTCCTTGTCATAGTAAAGTTCTTCGCGCGTCTCGGTTGCAAATTCGAAGTTCGGCCCCTCGACAATCGCATCCACCGGACACGCTTCCTGACAGAAGCCGCAATAGATGCACTTGACCATGTCGATGTCATAACGCGTGGTGCGGCGCGAACCGTCGTCGCGCGGTTCGGCCTCAATCGTAATCGCTTGCGCCGGACACACCGCCTCGCACAATTTACAGGCAATGCAGCGCTCCTCGCCATTGGCATAGCGGCGCAAGGCATGCTCACCGCGAAAGCGCGGGGAGAGCGGGTTTTTCTCGAACGGATAGTTCACCGTCGCTTTGCGCTTGAACAGATATTTCGTCGCCAGAAAAAACGCGCCGACAAAATCCATCAGGAACACGCCGCGAATAAATTGCATTAGACCACTCATGCCTGCACTCCCGCATAGACGACATATCCCGACACAACCAGCACAGCGACAAGCGACATGGGCAGGAACACTTTCCAGCCAAGCCGCATCAACTGGTCATAGCGATAACGCGGCACCATCGCCTTGACCATCGCGAACAGGAAGAAGAAGAAAAGCACTTTCGTCGCAAACACCGCAAAGCTGCCAAAGGCGATCAGCCACGGCGCCATGTCTTCGGTGAACGGCAACGGAAACGGCGCATGCCAGCCGCCAAAGAACAGAACGGTCAGCATCGCGCACATCAGAACAATGTTGAGATATTCGCCAATCATGAACAAGAGATACGGCGTTGAGGAATATTCGACCTGATAGCCCGCCACGAGCTCTGATTCCGCTTCGGGCAAATCAAAGGGCGGCCGGTTGGTTTCGGCCAGCGCCGAGACGAAGAACACAACGAACATCGCAAACATGACCGGCGCGATGACGATATTGTTCAGGCTGAACGCATGCCAGTTCCAGAAGCCGCCTTCCTGATTGTTGACAATATCGGTCAGGTTCATCGAGCCGACGAGCAGGATCACGGTGACAATCACAAAGCCGATGGACACTTCATAGGACACCATCTGCGCCGCCGAGCGCAGCGAGCCGAGGAAGGGATATTTCGAGTTCGACGCCCAGCCGCCCATAATGATGCCGTAAACGCCAAGCGAGGAGATCGCGAACAGATACAAGACCCCGACATTCAGATCCGAGATCACCCAGCCAGGCGCAACCGGCACAACGGCCCAACAGATAAAGGCGAGCGTCAGCGTCATAATCGGTGCCAGCAGGAAGACCGTTTTGTTCGCCCCTGCCGGAATTATGATCTCTTTGAGCAGGAATTTCCCGAAATCGGCAAAGCTCTGCAACAGACCGAACGCGCCGACCACATTCGGACCTTTGCGCAACATCACACCCGCCCAGACTTTCCGGTCAAGCAGCAGCAAAAACGCCAGCGAGATCAGCAGCACGACCATGAACAGGCCGATCTGTCCGGTCACCATCAGCGCAGCCCACCAGAAGGCAGTCCAGAAGCTCGTATCGCCGGTGAAGAATTGTTGAATCCAGTCGCTCATGCCCTCGCCCTACTCCGCCGCTACCGGTGTTTCAAGCTGCTCTTTCAATTGAGAGCACTCGGCCATCGTTTTCGACGCCCGCGCAATGGCATTTGTCAGGTAGAAATCATCGTTCGTATTGGCAAATGCCGCCCCTGACAGCGCGCTGGCCGTCATCGGCGTTTTCAGATTTTCTGCGCCATCGGCCCCGGGCGCATAGCCAAGCCCGGCAAAGACCGGATGTGATTCGCGCAACGCCTCACGCAAGGCCTCCGCCGTATCATAGGGCAGCGTCTTGCCCAGCACATCCGACAGAGCGCGGAAGATTGACCAGCCCTCGCGCGCTTCACCTTTTGGCGAAACGGCACGCTGTGTCTGCTGGACCCGGCCTTCGGTATTGACGAACGTCGCCGCCATTTCCGTGTAGGCCGCGCATGGCAGGATAATGTCCGCCTTGCTTGCGCCCGCATCACCATGATGGCCGACATAGATAATGATCGCGTCGCCCGTTGCCGACAGATCAACCTCGTCCGCGCCCAGCAAGACCAATGTCGACACTCCGCCTGCCAGCATCGCCGCCGTATCCTGTCCGCCCTCGGCCGGCACAAAGCCAACATCAAGCGCGCCCACGCGGCCTGCCGCACTGTGCAACACACCAAATCCGGCCCAGTCCTCGCGCACCGCATCAAGCTCGAGCGCCAGTCCGTGCGCAGCCGCCAGAATACCTGCGCCATCCTCGCGACAGAGCGCATCTTCGCCGACCACAATCATGGGCCGCTTCGCCGCGCGCAAAGTCTCGCCAAAGCTGCCGAGATTTTTCAGCGCATCCGGCCCTGTGTCAACATGGGTATAGTCATAAGTCAGATCGACCCGCTCACCGATCACGCCAACGGCCAGATCATTCCACAGCCACGCCTTGCGCACCCGCGCATTCCAGACCGGCGCAACAAAGCGCGGATTGACGCCAACAAACAGCACCGCGTCCGCGTCTTCAATCGCCGCCAGCGTCGGATTGAACAGATAATGCTCGCGCACACCGCTCGTGCCATATTGCGCGCCCGCCGGACGGCAATCCATATTCTTGACGCCGAGCGCCTCAAACAGATCAAGCGCCGCCTTGGCCTGCTCGACCTCGACCAGATCGCCCGCAATCACGCCGATCTTCTCCGGCTCGATGTCCATCGCCGCTTGGACCGCATTAAACGCCTCGCCCCAATTGGCTTTGCGCAACCGGCCACCCTCGCGGATATAAGGCGTATCAAGGCGCTGACGGCC
>CALLCD010000181.1 GCA_938049795.1 uncultured Hyphomonadaceae bacterium
GCCGGTACTTATTGCAACTGATCTGGATCCTTGTGTTGAGTTTTGGAAGAAACTTGACTTTGAAGTGGTAATCTCGGTTCCGTTTCAAGATGAGTTAGCATTTGTGAGCCTTCAAAACGGTCCAATGGAAATCATGTATCAGAGCATCGCTTTATCAGAGGCAACCAATCCGGTTGGTATTGAAGGCGTTAATCGATCAATCATATTCCTTGAAGTCGGTTCATTAGATGAAATCGTTGAGACGGTCAGCGAATATGAGGTTGTTACACCTGACCACATAACAGATCGTGGATCGCGCGAGATATGGGTACGCGATCCTGCCGGGAACTTAATTGGTTTCGCACAGAACACATCATAACCGTCTCCAAGCATGTCCCTGAAACCAAATCCCCTGCCCTGCTCTACAAGGATTTCAGGTCGGTTTGGGCGGTGTCTATGGCGGTTTTGATGGCGGTGCGCCAATCTGTGAGGGATTTTGCTTCGTCTGCTGCCGTGGGGAAGGTGACGGAGCGGGAGGCGTTGACCAAGCCGCCGCTTAAGCCGTCGGGGCCTTTTACAAAGCCGGCCATTGCGTCGGCGGCCCCTGCTCCTTGGGCGCCGTAGCCCGGGACGAGGAAAAGCGCGTCGGGTGCGAGGGCGCGCAGGGCGCGGGCTTCCTCGGGGCCGGTTGCGCCAGCGACGAGCATCAGGCCGGACCAGCCGCTTTTGCCTTTGAGGCGGGCGATGAGCGGGGCAAGCGCTTCGACGACACGGGCATAGAGCGGCGCGCCGTCCATATTTTTCGTCTGGAAATCGGCAGAGCCGGGATTGCTGGTGCGGGCCAGGATGATGACGCCTTTGGCATGGGTTTCGGCTTGGCGCATGAAGGGTTCGAGCGTGTCGAGGCCCATATAGGGATTAACGGTGACGGCATCGGCTTCGAAGGGTGCGCCGCTTGCGAGATAGGCGCTGGCATAGCCTTCGGCGGTGGAACCGATGTCGCCGCGTTTGGCGTCGGCGAGCACGAGCAATCCGGCGTTGCGGGCGGCGCGGCAGACATGTTGGAGGGCGATCATGCCGTCTGGGCCAAGCCGCTCGAACAGGCCGACTTGGGGTTTTATGGCGGCGACGCGTCCGGCCGCGCATTCGACAATGGCTTCGCCCCAGTTTGCGAGCCCCTCGCCTGTGTCTCCGCCAAACAGCGCGGGCACGCGTCCGGCATGGGGGTCAATGCCGACGCAAAGCGGGCCGTGGATCTTGGTGGCGGCAACCAGACGGTCAGCGAACATCAAGGTTTGACCCGGCAGGTGACTTTGACGACTTGGCCGAGGCGGCGGGCCCTGTCGGCCTCATCGCCATAATTCTCAATCGCGACGGAGCGGGAGGGGCCGCCCGAGGTGTAGGCTACGCCTTGTTCATTGAGGAAGGCTCTGATGGCGTTTGGTGCTGCGGAATAGACCCGTCCGCGCCGCGTGCTTTCGGCCAGAACAACACCGCGCACAGCGCCTTTGGAATCATAGACCGGCCCGCCGGAGAGGCCGCCGAGCGAGCCGTTGAGCCCGCGTGTCCGGCCAAGTTCTGCCCATGTCAACACAGGTTCGCGGCCATAGCGTCCGCCGCCAGAGACGAGGCTTGAGCGCGAATGAAGCTGGGTGACAACTTCGCCAGGGTCGCCTTGGGGGAAGCCGACATGGAAGCCTTTTGCGCCGACCCGCAACACGCTGTCGAGGCTGAAGCGGACGGGATTTTGCGTTGCATTGGTTTTGATCAGAGCGAGGTCGGAATTGTCGTCGATGCGGATATCCTTGGCGGCGACATAGGTGCCCGGGCGGACGAACAGGCCGACATCGCGGCACCCTTCGACGACGTGTTTGGCGGTCAACCAAAAGCCCTCTTCATTGACGGCAAAAGCAGTACCGACGCCATCTTGAGGGCTTTGGGCCTGGATCAGGATCTGTTCGTCAAACCGCGAGGGCGGCCCCAATTCACTGCCAATCTCTTCAGCAATCAGCGGAGGCGGCGCATCGGCATGGCGCGTACCTGCAGAAAACATCACCAGCACAAACATGCCGAGTGTTAGAAGGTAGGCGACAAGATCAAGAATACGCACAGGTCTACTCCGCTTAGAACCGCCCCAGATTGGGGTCCCATAGACCTGCTGCCAATAACATGGCTGCGGCCAGTTTTGCCGCAATCAGGACAATCGCGGCCCCTGCTTCGTCATTCTCGATCCGCGCAGGGATACCGGACAATAACATGTCTACGATCCGATAAGTAATCAACTGCAAGAGTAAGGCAACAATCCCCCAGATCAAAAGATCGTATATATCGACGCTGGCGGCCAGACACGAGGCGAGCGGAATGGCCAAACCAGTGATCGCGCCAGCCAGCGCGAGCCCGGCTGCGCCATTGCCCCCGCGCACCAGCGCCAGCTCTTTCCACGGCGTCAGCAAAACATAGATGGTTGTTGCCACCACCAGCATTAAGCCAGCGGCGGCAGTCATCACGAGAAAATGAGGAAATCCCGATACAAAACTCTCGATAGATGTGTTCACTTGGACCTGCCCGTCATATAGATACCCCGACTGAATTGAACCTGTATTGAACACGAAATTGTGTCCGTGCGCCAGCCTTAAGGATCATACCGATGACAAAGAAACGCACCGCTCTTGTAACCGGCTCGACAAGCGGCATTGGAAAAGCCATTGCTGAGCGTTTTGCCGCTGGCGGGGCGGATGTGATCCTGTCAGGATTTGGCGATGCGGACGCGATTGAGGCGGACCGGGCGGCGCTTGCGGCCTCTGCGGGGGTAGAGGTGGGGTATTCGGGCGCAGATCTGACCGATCCGGAGGCGATTGCGGAGATGATGGCGATGGCTGAGGTGGATTTTGGCGGAGTGGATATTCTCGTCAACAATGCAGGCATACAGCATGTCTCGCCGATTGAGGACTTTCCGGCGCGCAAATGGGATCTGATTATTGCGCTTAATCTGACGGCGGCGTTTCATACGATCCGGCTGGCGATGCCGCATATGAAACAGCAAGGCTGGGGGCGGATTATCAACACCGCGTCCGCGCATGCGCTTGTCGCCTCGCCTTTCAAATCGGCCTATGTGGCGGCCAAGCACGGCATTGCGGGCCTGACCAAGACGATTGCGCTGGAGGGGGCCGAGTTTGGTGTGCGGTGTAATGCGATCTGTCCGGGCTATGTCTACACGCCGCTGGTCGAGGGGCAGATTGCCGATACGGCCAAATCGCGTGGGATGACCGAGGATGAGGTCAAGCGGGATGTGTTGCTGGCCGCGCAGCCGACCAAGGAGTTTGTGACCTCCGAGCAGGTTGCGGCAATGGCGGCGTTCCTGATCTCGCCGGATGGTGACCAGATCAATGGGGCGATGATGCAGATTGATGGCGGCTGGGTTGCCCATTGAGCGCTGATCGGCCGGGCGCGCGGTTTAAGGTGGCAGTTAGGTAAATGCGATTGGTCAAATCAAAGCGGCTCGAGACGTAGAGATTTAAGACCGATGTGTCAGGCTTCCCATCAAGAGCGGAGCAAAACACATGTTTTTACGGACCATTGCTAACCCCTATGAGAACGGACGCCGGACGCTGGCGCTGATGTACCGGCCCGCCAAGGGGCAGACGTTTGCGATCAATGCGGCGCAGCTTTATCGCAATCCGAAACTGCTCAATGCGTTTGGTGCGTGGCGCGGGCCGCTGATCCGGGCGCTGGATGTGCTGGCGTTCGGCTTTTTGCTGCTGGGCATTGTGGTGGCAGTGAAAGCGGCGTGGTGGCTGTTTGTGCCGTGTTTTGCGGCCAATCTGGCTATGCTGACGGCCAATCGCAAAACGGCCGGACGGATGGCTCGCAAAGCGGCGCGCGCGTCGAACGAGAATTTCCTCTATCTGCATCAGCATGAAGCGATCTGGCTGGTGCCGGAAAAAGCGGCGGCGTAACGCTCTGGCAGGGCTAAATGCCGAGCATGGCTAATATGCCTGCGACAATTGCGACGAGCAGGAACATCAAGGAGAACCCGACCGCGACGAGGCGTTGGCTTTTGCGGCGGCGTCTGGCGCCGGGCGGGGCTTCGCCGCGTTTGTGGGGGGCGAGCGTCCAGCGGTTGATGAAGAAGCCGATGGCCGACAAAAGCGCGAGCACCCCTGCCCCGATGGCTCCGCTCAGAACCGCGCAAGCGGCTGCGGCGAGCAACAGACCGGCAACCGGCGTTGACCCGCTCATCAGCAAGGCGCGGACCTGGGTGTTGGCGCGCGAGGCGTCGAGTTTGTCATAAAAGACATTGGGGCCAACCATCGTGCACACCCATGCCCCGCCAATCGCAATGCCGATCAGGAGCACTGAGATCGAGCCGGACACTGCGCGTATTGTCTCGAACATGGTCTGTCCCTCCAAGAAACAAGACTCGCGCGGTTTGCCCTGATCGGTCAAGACTGTGTTGCATTTCAGGTCGGTCCGGTGCGGCTTATGCGTCGATACAACTGCAGAGCGGTATCTGGCTGTGCGATTTCGAGAATAGGGCAGAATGAGGCATATTCTGCCGTGTTCTGAGCGGATTCGTGTGGCACGAGAGATGCATTGACGTTACGGATGCACACCGTATAGCGTTTCGGTAGCAGAACAATTAAAGGGAAAGAACCATGCATATCAGAAAGATAATGGTGGGTGTTGCACTGACCGGCGTGATGGCCGCCTGCCAAACCACTCCAGACCTCACTGTTGCAGAATTTTGCGCTGTGCCGGACAATGCCGCACAACATGTCTGCCAGATTGCGGTTGACGTGAACGGGACAAAGACCGCGCTTGCGGCGACCGATCTGAAGCTTTCGGATGCACGTGCGCTGGCCGATTCGGCAATGGGCGCGGCTCAGAACGCACAGAGCACGGCGGACGCAGCGATGGTGACCGCCCAACGCGCGGAAGCGGCGGCTACAGCAATTGATAACCTCTACTGCCAGACCAATACGATCCAGAAGACCGATACGGGCTCATGCCCGGCCAATTTCCGGCTGATGAGCTGTACCCAGACCCGCTACACGACACGGGCGGGTGGTTTGTCCTTCCTGCGGGAGATCAATGACGAGACATGCCGGTTCAATTCGCGTGTGCTCGAAATGCAGGTCCGGTGCTGTACGGTGTCTTCGACCGCGTCTTCAACGACGGCACGGGTTTTCACGCCGGTCACGCGCAGTTCTAACTAGGCTCCCGCGCACAATTAGGCAAGACAACGCCCTGCCGGTTTCTGCCAGCAGGGCGTTTTCGTGTGGGCGCTCGTGCGGCGGTCTACATAGCGGAAATGCCGCCATCGACTTTCAGCTCGGCGCCGGTGACGAATTTGCTTTCATCGCTGGCAAGATAGAGCACGGCATAGGCGATGTCTTCGGGATCACCGACGCGGCCCAGCGGCACTTGGCGGGCCAGTTTGGCGAGCCCCTCTTCTTCCCCGAACATAGCTTTGACCCCATCGAGGATCGGCGTGTTGATGAAGGTCGGGTGGACCGAATTGCAGCGGATCTTGCCGCCGGTTTTGGCGCCATGCAGCGCAATCGACTTTGACATGTGCCGCACGGCTGCTTTGGCTGCATTATAAGAGACATAATTGTGGGAGGCGATGATGCCGGCAATTGAGGAGATGTTGATAATCGAGCCGAGCCCGTGGTCGCGCATGAGCGGCATGGCGTACTTGCAGCCCAGAAAAATCGAATCGACATCGACGGCCTGGACTTTGCGGAAGGCGTCATAGGTTTCGTCTTCGACCGATCCGATGGTGCCGATGCCGGCATTGTTGACCAGCACATTCAGCCCGCCCATCGCGTCATGGCCCGCCTGAAGCACTTCCTGCCAGCGCGTCTCGTCGGTGACATCATGGGCGAAGGAAAACGCCGTGTCCGCACCAAATTCGGCATTGATGGCGGCGGCTGTGTCGGCTGCGCCTTGGGCGTTGATGTCGGTGAGTGTGACTTTTGCGCCCTCTTTTGCGAGCATGTGGGAGATTGCAGCGCCCAGTCCTTGCGCCGCCCCTGTAATCAGTGCCATCTTTCCTGCCATGCGGGCCATCGAATTTTCCTCCAGTGCTTCAAGCAGATACTGCTTCCAGCTTCGCGGGCGCGCGTCAAGCTATGCCCCTAAGGCAAAGGGGG
>CALLCD010000182.1 GCA_938049795.1 uncultured Hyphomonadaceae bacterium
TTTGCTGCGCCAGCAACGGAGGACGTGCCTGTGTCCCAACCTGAAAATACATCCGTACACTCTTATATTCTGCTCGACCGGACCGGCTCCATGTCGGGGATCTGGGATGAGGCGCTGACCTCGATCAATGCCTATGCCAAATCGGTGGGCGAGGAAGAGGCCGGCGAGGCGGATCTTGATACGAAGGTGAGCCTTGCCGTGTTTGACGCGCAGAATGGTTTGCAATTTGATGTGCTCCGGCAGGGCGTCTCGGCCGAGCAATGGAGCGAGGTGACCAATGATGAGGCGTCCCCGCGCGGCATGACCCCGCTTTATGATGCGATCGGGCGGATTGTCTCGCTGGCCGAAGCGGACGCGCCGGAAAAGGCGGTGCTTGTGATCATGACTGATGGGGCGGAAAACGCATCGCGCGAGATGACCGGTGCGGGGGCCAAGGCGGCGCTGGATCGGGCACGCGCGCGCGGCTGGGAAGTTGTGTTTCTTGGCGCAGAGTTTGCCAATTTCTCGGACGCCGAGAGTGTTGGCGTGTCAGACAGTCGGCAAATGGCGGTCGGCGCGGGTCAGTTAAGCTCGACCATGCAGCGGCTCGGTAAGAAGTCGCGGTCTTATGCGCAGGAAGACGAGGCGAGTGTCGAGTTTGATGAGGCGGATCGCGAGGTGGCTGGAGAGGAAGAGGTCAAATCGCGGACCAATCGCTAGCGGGGTTTCTAAATCACCCTAAGGCCGAGCAAGGCGCCCCGTTGTCGCGGGGCGCTTTTTTGCTTATGAGGGGCGGCTAGCTTAAGAGGGCGTTTGCATGACCAAGACAATATTATTGCTCCCGGGCGACGGGATCGGTCCTGAAGTGGTGGCCGAGGCGCAGCGTGTGGCCGAAGCGGTTGCGCCGGATCTTGTGTTTGAGGAGGGGCTGGTTGGCGGGATTGCGTATGACACTGAGGGTGACGCGATCAGCGCGGCGACTTTGGCGCGGGCGAAGGCGAGCGATGCGGTGTTGCTCGGGGCTGTGGGCGGGCCGCAATGGGCGGGCAATCCGCGTGACAAGCGGCCGGAGATGGGGCTCTTGCGATTGCGCAAGGAGCTTGATGTGTTTGCCAATTTGCGTCCGGCTTATTGTTTTGCGCCGCTGGTGGGTGCGTCGAGCCTGAAGCCGGAATTGATTGAGGGGCTGGACCTTATGTTTGTCCGTGAACTGACGAGCGGGGTCTACTTTGGTGAGCCGCGCGGGATCGGGACGGATGCGAGCGGGGAGCGGTTTGGCTATGAGACCTCGCGCTATACGGCGTCGGAAGTGGCGCGGGTGGCGCGGGTGGCGTTCGAGATTGCGCGGGGGCGTTCGGGGCGTGTTGCGTCTGCGGAGAAGTCGAATGTGATGGAGAGCGGCTTGTTCTGGCGGCAGGAAGTGACCGCGCTGCACGAGGCGGAAGGCGAGGGGGTGGAGCTCAGCCATATTCTCGCGGATGCTTGTGCGATGGAGCTGGTGCGCGCGCCTAAACAGTTTGATGTGATCCTGTGCGGGAATCTATTCGGGGATATTTTGTCGGATGCGGCGGCGATGCTGACCGGCTCGATTGGCATGTTGCCGTCGGCGAGCCTTGGGGCGGCGGGGGCGCCCGGGCTCTATGAGCCGGTGCATGGTTCGGCGCCGGATATTGCCGGACAAGGGATTGCCAATCCGTGCGCGACGATTTTGTCGCTGGCGATGGCGCTGCGGTGGTCGCTCGATATGGCGGCTCAGGCGGACCGGCTTAAATTGGCTGTTGGCAGAGCGCTTGAGCAAGGGGCGCGCACGCGGGATCTGGGCGGCGAGATGACGACGCGGCAGATGGGGGACGCGATCCTGGCGGCGCTATGAGGCTTTCGTGTCCGGGGCCTTAACGGGGTTTGGTGCGGGCAGGCTTGGCTTGGCGTGGCCGATGGGGGTGTCTGATGTTGGTTCAGGCGCGATGCGGCGTAGCAGGCCCGTAGCTTCGAGCGTTTCGGCGGTTTGCGGGCGGGAGAAATAGAAGCCTTGGAGTTCGGAACAGCCTTCGGACATGACCCGCTCGATCTGGGCGCTGGTCTCGACGCCTTCAGCGGTCGAGCGGATGCCGAGATTGGTGGCAAGGCCGACAAGGGCGCGGACAATGGCGCGGCATTCATGGCTCTCGTCTATGGCCTGAATGAAGGATTTGTCGATCTTGATCTTGTCGAACGGGAAGGAGCGCAGATAGGTCAGCGAAGAATAGCCGGTGCCGAAATCGTCGAGCGAGATGCGCACGCCGAGACTGTGCAGATCGGTGAGCGTCTTCATCGAGTGTTCGGAATCGTCGAGCAGGACCATTTCGGTCACTTCAAACTCGAGCCGGTTTGGTTCGAGGCCGGAACTGGCAAGTGCGTTGATGACGGTTTGGACGATTTGTGGGTCTTTGACTTGCATCGGGGAGAGGTTGACCGAGACGTTTTGTTTGTCTGGCCAGCGGGCGGCTTCATGGGTGGCTTCGCGGATCACCCATTCGCCGATTGAGCCGATCATGCCGGTCTGCTCGGCAATGTTGATGAAGTTCTCTGGCGGGATTGCGCCTTCGGTTGGGTGGTCCCAACGCAAGAGGGCTTCGAACCCGACCGCTTTACGGGACTGGCTGTCCACGAGGGGCTGATAGACGAGGCGGAACTCGCCATTGACGAGGGCCGTGCGCAGATTGGCTTCGATCAAGCGGCGCTGGCTAAGTTCATTGTCCATTGCCCGGTCATAGATCGTGGCGCGGGCGCGGCCTTCATGCTTGGCGCGGTAGAGGGCGAGGTCGGCGGATTTGATCAGCTCGATGCTGCTATCTGCATGATCGGGATAGATGGCGACGCCAATGCTGGTGCTGAGCTGGACCAGGATCTCGCCAATGCGGATAGGCGCTTCGATGGACTTGATGAGCTGTGCGGTGAGGGCGTCGAGATTTGCGACCGTGTTCTGGCACTGGATCAGGATCATGAACTCGTCACCGCCGACGCGGCCGGCCAGATCATGCTCGGTCAGGCAGGCGCGCATACGCTCGGCGCAGATGCGCAGAACATTGTCGCCGATATAGTGCCCGTGCAGATCATTGATGGTTTTGAACCGATCAAGATCGAGGCAGAGAATGGCAAAGCGCTGGTCTTGCTCGTTGGCCGCTTCGACGGCGGCGTTGAGGCGCTGGTCAAGCTGGTCGCGATTGGCGAGATCTGTCAACGAGTCGAAATGGGCCATATAGCTGATCTGTTTTTCAGCATTGTGGGCTTCGGTAATGTCGGCGACGATGCCGCGAAAGCCGCCATCGGATTTGCGCTTGCCGTTAAAGCAGAGCCAGCGTTCGGTGCCGTCTTTTTCCAGCCGGATGCGTTCGTCGCTGAAGGCGGTGTTGCGGTAGACTTTGATGCTCAGGCGCTGGATGTCGATCCTGTCAGCGCCGCCTTCGATCAACAGTTCGGCCATCGTCCGGCCACTGACATTTTCGGGATCGGCATTGAGCCGTTCTGCAAAGGCACTTGATGTGTGCGTGATGCGCCCTTCGCCGTCCGCTTCCCAGAGGCAGTCGGAGGCGGACTCTTCGAAATCCTTGAGCAGCATGTTGATGACTTCGTTTTGTCGCATGAGTTCGTCGGTCTGCGTGTTCATGGTGATTTTCTGCAACCAGTTGCGGACCAGATTGGCATAGTTCCAATAGGCCGCTTTCCACATGGTCATCATGTAGCATACGACCACGATCATGAACGGCCATTTGGCTGCGCCGAAGTTCGAAAACAAAAGGCCCACTATGGTGCCGCCGCCGATCATGCCGACGAAAATGGCCGCAGCTTTCGGGACGGTGGAGAAGATATAGGCGCCGCCGCACATCATGCCGGCTGTGACGGTGAGCACGAGCGAGATTTGCGAAACATTACCCGTCGGCAGCACGACGAGGGGGGCGCAGGCCCAGAGAATGCCCATCGCGAAGGCGCTGAAGCTTGGGCGGCGGAGGTCTTCGACCGGACGCGGGTGGACGATGTTTTGCGATTTGCGGACGCGGATGATCTGGGGAACACTGAGCAGCAGCGCCAGAGCGCACAGGCCGGTCCAGAGGGTCATGACGGGAGTCCAGCCGGACATCATGGAGAAGATGCAGACAACGGATGCATTGATGGCGGTTGCGGCAATGCCGAAGGGGAGGAAGGTCTTGAAGGCTGCGATTTGCTCGCCACGGACATGGGCGGCGCTGTGCTCCGGAATCTCGGGGGTGTTGAGGAATTTCCCAATCGCCGCTTGCGCAATCTTTTTCATGATGTGTCGTCCGTCACTTATACTTCGTGAGCAGACTTTAGGGGAGAAGTGAAAATAAATTGCTAATATTTCAGTGGCTATTTGTTATTCCTATACTTGGAAACAGTGTAAATGGCCTTGAATATTGGGGATTAGCTATAGTCGGCAATGCGGCAGAGGAGGCCGCCGCGCAGTTCGAAAAAGCTTGCGCCGATCAGGGTCAGCATGTCGCCCGCCTTGGTGCCATTGGGCAGATCTACGGCTGCTTTGCCTTCGAAACGGACCTCGGCGCTTGCCTTGTTGCCGCCATCGACAAAGTTCAGGATTTTCTGTCTTCGGTAGGAGAAGGCGTGGGTGGACAGGCGGGCCACTTCTTCCATCGCGGCGCGGCCTTCAAGGCGCATATTCTGGCCGGTATTGGAAATGTTTTCAAAGATGACATCTTCGGTGACGCAGGCGATCAGCCCGTCAATGTCGCGCTCATTATAGCAGCTGATATAGCGGCTGATGATGTGATCTTCTAATTGCATGGTTTGAGGTGCCTTTTCGCTGCCCATATAGTCACAATTCTATCATGATCTGCAATAGGTTTTGCAGTCGTAGCATAAAGCGGATATGTGCGGGGGCGTGGCCGGTTGCCGGTCATGACGAAATGGAATTGGAGACGAAACAATGGCCACGCGGATTGCGATTGTTGGCGCGACGGGCAATGTCGGGCATGAATTACTGAATGTTCTTGCAGAGCGCGATTTTCCGGCGGACGAGGTGTTTGTGCTCGCCTCGCGCCGGTCGGTCGGGCGGGAGCTGAGCTTTGGTGACCGGACGCTGAAATGTCAGGATCTTGAGCAGTTTGATTTCTCACAGGCCGATATTTGCCTGATGTCTGCGGGCGGGGCCGTCTCGAAGGAATGGGCGCCGAAAATTGCGGCGGCGGGCTGTATTGTGATTGATAATTCGTCGGCCTGGCGGATGGATGAGGACGTGCCGCTGATTGTGCCGGAGGTCAATGGCGAGGCGGTGCTTGGCTATGCCAAGAAGAATATTATCGCCAATCCGAATTGCTCGACGGCGCAATTGATGGTGGCGCTGAAGCCTTTGCATGACGCGGCCAAAATCAAGCGTGTGGTGGTGGCGACCTATCAGTCGGTCTCGGGCACGGGCAAGGACGCGATGGATGAATTGTGGAACCAAACGCGTGGTATTTTCGTCAATGACGAAGTGACGCCGGAGATTTATCCCAAGCAGATTGCGTTCAATGTCATTCCGCATGGCGGAGACTTTCTGCCCAATGGCTACACGACCGAGGAAGAAAAGCTCGTCAACGAGACGCATAAAATCCTTGATCCGGACATTAAGCTGTCAGCGACGGTTGTGCGTGTGCCGGTCTTTGTCGGGCATTCCGAGGCGGTTCATGTCGAGTTTGAAAATCCGATTACGCCCGGGTCTGCGCGGAAAATCCTGCGTGAGAGCCCCGGCATCATGCTGGTCGATAACCCGGCAGAAGAGCAATACATCACGCCGATTGATTGTGTGGGCGACTGGGCGACATTTGTCTCGCGGGTGCGGGGCGATACGACGGTCGAGCATGGTATCGCGTTCTGGTGTGTGTCGGACAATCTGCGTAAAGGTGCGGCGCTGAACGCGGTTCAGATTGCCGAGGAATTGCTCAATCGCGGGATCGTCAAAGTGGATGGTTTGCCAGCGCCTATTGGTTCGGCATAAGTGTTTTCGCTCTCGGGCCGGTGATGTTTCGTGTGGAGAAAGTTCTAGGGAAGTGACGCGGGCATGTTAGTCTGGCCGCGCAGATAGATTCGGGTTGAAGATATTGGATAAGCGTGTGCCTCTTAAAACGTCTGCCCAAGCGGCAAGTGCCAATCCTGCTCCACCCCCCAAACGCAAATGGGCCGCGCGGCTTGCGCCCTATCGGCGGTCTGACAATAAGCGCGCGATTGGTGAGTTGTGTTTGACGCTGGGCCTGTTTGCCGCAGCTTGGGCGTTGACCCTGTTCCTGTTCAGGCTGAACCCGTGGCTGACCCCGCTCGGGGTGGTGCCTGCGGCGGGGCTGCTGGTGCGGGTATTTATCATCCAGCATGATTGCGGTCATGGCGCGATGTTTAACGGGCGGCGGCTGAACGCCTGGGTCGGGCGGGTGCTTGGCGTGTTGACCTGTACGCCTTATTATTACTGGCAGCATACCCATGCCGTCCATCATGCGCATTCGGGCAA